>JBAYVX010000039.1:0-12101 GCA_041674365.1 Kiritimatiellales bacterium
GAGCAGGTCGTTGTCACCGAATTTGATTTCTTCGGTGGCGACGGTATCGTTTTCGTTAATCACGGGGACGATGCGGTGGGAGATCAAATTGAGAAGCGTGTTCTGCGCGTTGGCGCGGCGGTCTTCATCCTGAAAAATATCATTGGTGAGCAGAATCTGGCCGACCTTGATGTGCTTCTGTCCGAAGAGATGGCTGTAGAGACTCATCAGGCGGGTCTGCCCGACGGCGGCGGCCATCTGAAGGTCGGGCAGGGCGGAGGGGCGGCTGGTCATACCGAGCGCCTCGATGCCGGCGGCAATGGCGCCGGAAGAGACGAGGATCATTTCGCATCCTGCGTCGTGCGCCCGTGCGAGGTCAGAAACCAGCGTATGAATCCGTTCGTGGTCGGGTTTGCCGGTAGCGTCAACCAGTACGCGGCTGCCGACTTTAACGACGATCCGTTTGGCCTTTTTGAGTTGGTTACGTGTTTCTTTCATAAGAGGGGCGCATTATGTACAGGAATCGGTCACAAAAAACACAAAAATTAAGCGGTTATTGGGTGAGTGCGGGAGAGGTCACCGGCAGGCGCAGTCAAGGGGCCGCTTAAACTAAGGAATGGTTCCAATGGTTGGAAAAACAAAACGAGCCCGGCATTTTTGTCGGGGAATTAACTATAAAGAAAGTTCATCTAAGGATTTGTCCGTTGATGAGTAAAGAATTACAATTCAAGGCGACTTTTGAACCAGACAAAAAGGACGGTATTGAAAACGAAACGGTTCACCTTGTGTGTCTTGGCGGCGGTGGCACTGATCCCAACCGTTCGAGCCGACTACGTTGTTAACGACCATCTTCTTCTTGCCGACTGGCTGGGATATAACTCCATTTCAGTTTCACTGCCGTTTGCTGCCTACAGCAGCCATCTGCATTCGGCGGCGTCCGCCGCCTATCAGACTCAGTCGGGACTGCTTCCGTATGATCGCGGCGGCTCTTCTGTATGGGAGAACACGAACGATTCGCCAACCGTTGACCCGGCGACGGCTCCGTACCTTTCCTACACGGTCGAATTTGATGGCACGAAGTCCGTCGATTTTGACCGGTATGTCTGGCAGGGTCTCGACTTTTACCCCTACGACAGCATGAGGCTTGATGTCCGGTGGGACGTAGATAACTTTTCGTCCTCTCTTGGCGAGCTGACAGGCGGAAAACAGATTTCCCCGAGTGGAACGTACACGCTGACTTCGGTAGATTTGAACGGCTACGCCCCGATAATTACTGACAGTATCGAATTTCGGGTCTATTTCTACAACGGTGCCGGGGAGAGGGTGTATAACTCAGATACCGGCGGTGGCTATTCGAGTGACGACGGAACTCCCCAGTCGTATGCCTACTTTGGTGAAAATGTATCGATCTTCGTTAATGAAATTGCCGCAGTTCCCGAACCGGCCACGGCGCTGATTCTGGCGGCGGGCGGATTACTTCTAGGCATACACCGCTACTTCTTTGGTCGATTTTAGCCTGATAAAACGGTAGGTCTTTGGAAACAGCCTTGGAATTCACGTCGGGTTTTCTACCAACAAATAACTTTCTGCGCGGGTGTCGTTCGCGCTACATTCCGCGTCATGCGAATCAATAGCGGAATTTTAGGCAGGCGGACATTTAATGTTCCGAAGGACGGTTTGCGGCCGACGATGGAGCAGGCGCGCGAGGCGGTCTTTTCGTCGCTCGCCGCGCGCGTTCCGGGCGCGCGGGTGCTCGATCTGTTCGCCGGATCGGGCAGTTTCGGGCTGGAGGCATGGAGCCGGGGCGCCGCGAGCGTGACGGCGGTTGAAAACGTTTCCAAACATTGGAAAATTCTGCAGGAAAATTTCCAAACTCTGGATCCGGCGAGGCCGGATTTCAGCGCTTCGCGGCGCAAGGGCGATGCATTTTCCCAAGGTTCGGAAAAACAAAATGGTGCAGGCTTGGCCTGCTTCCAAGGTTTGGAAAACGAAAAGCTCGGGCAGTGGGAAGTTGTGCAGGCAGACGTGTATGACTATCTTAAACGGCCGGTCGGGCCGTTCGATCTGGTTTTTGCCGATCCGCCTTATGATGAGGCCGACCTGCCGAAACTGCTGGAAACGCTTCGCGGCGTGCTGGCGCCGGGCGGCCTATTGGTGTTTGAAATGCGTTCACGCGGAGCCTATAGTCTGCCCGCTGATTGGAACCTTATTAAGGAGAAGCGCTACGGGGGAACCCGGATGCTTTTTCTGGAGCAGTCGAAATGAATCAAAAAGCCATTTATGCCGGTACCTTTGACCCGATGACGCTGGGTCACCTCGACGTGGTGGAGCGTGCCGCGAAGATTTTTCCGGAGTTAATTGTGGCGGTGACGGCCGTGACGGGTAAAACCCTCCTGTTTTCGCAGGAAGAGCGGGTCGAACTGGTCAAAAAGTCGGTGTCCGGGTTGCCGAACGTGAAGGTAACGCTGTTTGATGGATTGCTGGTGGAATATGCCCGGAAGCAGGGAGCAGGCGTGCTGATCCGTGGACTGCGGGCTTTTTCCGATTTCGAGTACGAATTCCAGATGGCGCTGACCAACCGGCGGCTGGCTCCCGATATTGAAACGCTTTTCCTGATGCCGAAGCAGGATTACAGCTTCCTGAGCTCGACCAACGTCAAACAGGTCGCCTCCCTCGGCGGCGATGTTTCCGAGTTCGTTCCGTCGGCCGTCGCTAACGCGTTGGCCGGTAAATTGAAAAAATAAATCCGCTTTCATCTTTCATAGTTCATCCCTCATAGTTCGTTTTATGATCATCAATGTAGCCAGAATTCCCGAGTCGGGGCTGAAGTTTCACGAAGAGGAACCGGGCGAAATCCTGGAGCTGGGCGAGGCGGATGAGTTTCGCGCGGCCGGGCCGGTGAGATGCGACCTTTATGCCCAGGTGGTCGACGGGATTCTGATTGTGCGCGGGACGGTTTCCGCTTTACTGGAGGCTCACTGCGCAAGATGCATGCAAATTTTCTCGACAACGGTCACCGATTCCGGTTTTCTGCGCGACTTCCCCGGCATTCAGGGAACCGAGGAAGTGGATATTACAGAGGAACTTCGCGAAGCGGTTATATTGAATCTGCCGCATTTTCCTTTGTGCGACGAAGAGTGTAAGGGACTGTGTTCCCGGTGTGGAAAAGACCTGAATGGTGAGCCGTGCGGTTGCCGGAAGATAGAGACGGGCGGGTCGTGGGGGGCGCTCAATAATTTGAAATTATAATGGAAAAACGGATTAAGGCTGGGGTACTATGCCGAGCCTTTTGTACAAAAAGCAGTTTAGCTGGAGACTATAGAAATGGCCCTTCCAAAAAGAAAATCATCGAAAAGCAGAACGAGACGCACGAAAGCGGAAAACATGAAGCGCAAGCTGAACAATGCCGGCTTTGACGCCGAAAGCGGCGCTCCGGCGCTGCCGCATCGCGTATGCCCGACCACCGGCAAATACAGAGGCCGTCAGGTAATTACCGTCACTGACGAGTAATCCAATGCGTATCGCGATTGATGCCATGGGCGGCGATTACGCCCCCCGTGAGATTGTTAAAGGGGCCGTCGAAGCGGCCCGCGGTCTTGACGGGATCGAGAGGCTTTTCCTTGTAGGCGACGAATCCGCTATTAAGGCCGAGCTGGCTTTGTGTGGCGAAACTCCGGCCTGTATCGAAATCCGCCACGCATCGGAAGTGATCGAAATGGGCGAATCACCCGCACTGGCGCTTCGCCGCAAGCGGGACTCTTCTATCATGCGCGCCGTCGAAATGGTGAAGGCTGGCGAAGCCGATGCAATTTTTTCCGCCGGCAGTACCGGTGCGGCCGTTGCGGCCAGCACATTGCGTCTGCGCACGCTCGATAATGTGGATCGCCCGGCGATCGCCACGGTTATGCCGTCACTCAGACACCCGTTTGTTCTGCTTGATGCCGGTGCCACTACCGACTGCACCGCCGCCATGCTTGTTGAGTTTGCCGCCATGGGCGACATTTATGCCGAACACATCCTCGGTATTGCCAACCCGACCGTCGGCTTGCTGAGCATCGGTGAAGAAGACGCCAAAGGAAATAAAAACACCAAAGAAGCTTTCCAGTTATTGGAAAAATCGCACCTTAATTTTATCGGCAACGTTGAAAGCCACGACCTTTTCGAAGGAAAAGTCGATGTTGCGGTTTGCGATGGTTTTGTCGGGAACGTCGTGCTGAAAACCGGCGAGAGCGTTTCGCATGCCATGGGGCAGTGGATCAAAGAATCTTTTTCCAGTTCGCTGATTCGCAAAATCGGAGCGGGCATTTTAAAAGCCTCCGGCGCTTTTAAGGAAATCAAGGATAAGGTGGATCCGGAAGCCTACGGCGGCGCGCCGCTGCTGGGCGTAAAAGGGGTTTGCATTATCGGCCACGGTTCCTCTTCATCTTTTGCTGTCTATAATGCCATTCGCGTGGCGGGCACAGCGATCGAACAGAAGCTGAACCACCTGATTGAAGAGAAGATCAACGAGGTTTTCAAAGATAGTGAGTAAAATAGCGAACAGCCTGCGTACGGTTTCGATCATCGGAACCGGCGCTTATTTTCCGGAGAAAACGGTCACCAACCTCGATCTGGAAAAGATCGTCGACACCAACGACGAGTGGATTTACACCCGCACCGGTATGCGTGAGCGCCGTATTGCCCGCGACGACCAGGCCACGTCCGATCTGGCCGCCGGAGCCGCCAAATCGGCGCTGGCCGACGCCGGCATTGGCGCCGAAGAAGTCGATCTGCTGATCGTCGCCACGCTTTCGCCCGACATGTTTTTTCCCAGCACCGCCTGCTTTGTGCAGGATAAAATCGGCGCAAAAAACGCCTACTGCTACGACCTTGGCGCGGCCTGTTCCGGCTCGCTCTATGCGCTCGAAACCGCCAAAAACCAGATTGCCTGCGGAGCCGTCAATACGGCGCTGATTATCGGCGCGGAAAAGATGAGCACCTTTATTGACTGGAAAGACCGCAACACCTGTGTGCTCTTCGGCGATGGTGCCGGGGCTCTGGTCTTGCGCGCGACGGGTGCCAAACGCGGCGTTATGAAAGGCGTTTTCGGCTCAGACGGATCGCTGGCGCATCAGCTTTGGACGCCTGGCGGCGGTTCGCGCAATCCGATGACGCATGAGATGCTCGACCGGAACGAGCAGTATCTCAAAATGGAAGGCCGCGAAGTCTATAAACACGCCGTCACCCAAATGACAAAATCGGTTCTTGAAGCGCTTGAAAAGAACAGCCTCACTTCCGACGACATTAAACTTTTTGTTCCGCATCAGGCCAACGCCCGTATTATTGACGCTATAGGCAAACGACTTGACGTCGCAGACCGGATGTTCCTGAATGTCGAAAAATACGCCAACACCTCGGCCGCCGCACTGCCGATTGCCATCGACGAAGCGGCAAAATCGGGGCAGCTGGCGAAAGGCGACCTCATACTGCTGGTTGCTTTCGGCGGCGGCTTCACCTGGGGTGCCAACATTGTGGAGTGGACCAAGGAAAGCAAATGACGAATATCGAACAAGGAATTTCGAAGTTTGATGTTTCCAATGTTTGGAAACTTTCCGGCTGTTTTTTCCAAGGTTTGGAAAACTCAGTTCCTTCAGCATTCGGCGTTCTGTGTTCGATATTCTGCGGTTCGAGTGAAATGGAAGGAATCTGAAATGAAACGAGCAATCCTTTTCCCCGGACAGGGTTCGCAGTCGGTCGGCATGGGCCGCGATTTCTATGACGCGATTCCGGAGTGCAAGGCACTCTTCGAACAAGCCAACAACGTACTCGGCTACGACATCACTGATATCTGTTTCAACGGCCCCGAAGAAGAGCTGAAAAAATCACACAATACTCAACCTGCGATTTTCACGGTCAGCGCCGCCGCGTTCGAAGCGATGAAGCTGAAGAAACCGATGGATTTTGATTTTGCCGCCGGGCACAGTCTCGGCGAGTGGGGTGCGCTTTATGCCGCCGGGGTCATTTCCTTTGAAAACACCCTGCGAATTCTCAAGGCGCGCGGTGAATTTATTCAGGCCGCCTGCGAAGCTAACCCCGGTACGATGCTGGCCGTCATCAACCTTGATCGCACTGCGCTCGAAAAGATTGCCGCTGAAACGGGCGTCACGCTTGCCAATATCAACTCGCCCGATCAGACCGTGCTTTCCGGAACCGCCGAAGGCATCGCTAAAGCTGAAGTTCTTTGTAAAGAAGCCGGAGCCAAACGCGCGCTGCCGCTACCGGTCGCTGGCGCGTTTCACTCTCCGCTCATGAAACCCGCCGCCGATCAAATGGCCGGATTGCTGGAAACGATTCCGCTGGCTGCGCCGCGCATCCCGGTACTTTCGAACGTTACGGGCGTTCCGCACGAAAGCGTTGAGGAGATTCGTTCTAATATGGTTGCCCAGATCACCGGTTCTGTTCGCTGGGTTGAGTGTATGCAGTATCTTGCTTCTGAGGGTGTTACAGAGGCTGTTGAATGCGGTCCAGGCAAGGTGCTGGCGGGTCTGATGAAGCGTATTGACAAGACGGTTTCGGTCTCTAACATAGGCGCCGTTTCCGATCTGGAAGCCTGACCGGCTTCGCCGGAATTTCGAATTCCGAATGTCGAAATCCGAAACAAAGAAATGAAAGCGATAAAAACGAAGCAGAATCCGGTTTGAAAAATTGAAATTTTAAAATTTCAATTTGTTTTTTATTTCGGGTTTCGTGCTTCGAATTTTAAATCAGAAAAAGTGAGGATTTAATTATGGGACAATTTGACGGAAAAGTTGCACTGGTAACCGGCGCGGCCCGCGGCATCGGTCAGGCGATTGCTCTGAAGCTCGCCGCCGCCGGCGCAGACCTTGCACTTTGCGACCTGAAGGCCGAATGGCTCGAAGAAACCGCCGGCAAGGTCAAGGAACTCGGCCGCCGCGCGGAATGCTACAGCGTGGACGTCAGCAACGCTGAAGGTGTAGATGCCGCGGTTAAGAAGATCGAAGCCGACTTTGGAAAAGCAGTCGATATTCTCGTCAACAACGCGGGGATCACCAAAGACGGCCTGATTATGCGCATGAGCGAAGAAGACTGGGACGCCGTTCTGAACGTCAATCTCAAGGGTGTGTTTCTGTTTACCAAAGCGGCTATGCGCGGCATGATGAAGCAGCGCTCCGGCAGCATCGTCAACATCGCCTCGATCATCGGTCTCATCGGCAACCCGGGTCAGGCCAACTATGCGGCCTCCAAGGGTGCGGTGATTGCATTTACCAAGACGGTGGCCAAAGAACTTTCCAGCCGCAACGTCCGCTGCAACGCGGTTGCTCCCGGCTTTATCCGTACGAAGATGACGGATGCGCTTTCAGAAGAGGTGCAGCAGAAAATGCTCGCCAATATCCCGCTGGGCCGCTTCGGCGACCCTGAAGACGTGGCCAATGTGGTCGCTTTCCTGGCGGGGGATGCCTCAGGTTATGTCACCGGACAGGTGATTTCGACTTGCGGCGGCATGGTTATGTAGGTTAAAGAGACGTTCATTCAGGAGCCGAAACAAGGAGAAATTATTATGGCACTTGCAGATAAAGTAAAAGATATCATCGTCGAACAGCTTGGTGTAAACGCGGATCAGGTTACCCCCGCAGCTTCCTTCATCGAAGACCTCGGCGCCGACTCGCTCGACACGGTTGAACTGGTCATGGCTTTCGAAGAAGAATTCGGTGCGGAAATTCCGGATGAAGATGCTGAAAAGCTCACCTCCGTCGGCGCTGTTATCGACTATCTGAAATCAAAAGGTCTTGGAGAATAAAGACCCTTTGTGATAGAAAAACCGGGAACCTGTAGCGGGTTCCCGGCTTTTTTTTACAGTTCATTTTCCGGAGGATGTTTATGAATCGTCGTAAAGTAGTTATCACAGGCATGGGCGCGATCACCCCGATTGGCAACAATCTGGCCGAATTCTGGGAAGGCCTCAAAACCGGTCGCTCCGGCGGCGCGACGATCACCAAAATCGAAAACCTCGACGGCTTTACCTCGACTATCGCTGCCGAAGTCAAAAACTTTGATCCGGAACAGTTTATTTCCAAAAAAGAAGTCCGCAAAATGGATCCCTTCACCCAGTACGGGCTGATTGCATCCATCATGGCCATGCAGGACTCCGGCCTCGATCTCACGAAAGAAGACTTGGAACGCATCGGCGTGATCGTCAGTACCGGTATTGGCGGGCTGCAGATTATGGAAGCTTCGCAGGACACCTATCGCGAGCGCGGAGCCGGGCGTTTATCCCCCTTCATCATTCCGACCATGATTACCAACATCGTCGCCGGATACATTGCCATTCAATACGGCCTCAAAGGCCCTAATTTCTGTGTCACCAGCGCCTGTGCTTCCGGCACACACTCCATCGGCGAAGCTCTGCGGATTATCCAGCACGGCGAAGCCGACGTGATGCTTACCGGCGGAACGGAAGGCGCGATCACCCCGCTGGGTGTCGGCGGCTTCTGCGCATTGCGTGCGCTCACCACCCGCAACGATGACCCTGCTCACGCTTCGCGGCCGTTCGATCTCAACCGCGACGGATTCCTCATCGGCGAAGGTGCCGGCGTGATCGTCATCGAAAGCGAAGAACATGCCAAAGCGCGCGGCGCGAGAATCTATTGCGAACTCGCCGGCTACGGCCGTACCTGCGACGGCCACCATATCACCGCACCCGATCCGGGAGCCGTTCAGGCGGCTCGCGGCATGCGCCTCGCCTTCGAAGATGCCGGTCTCAAAGCCGAAGACATAGACTACATCAATGCGCACGGAACCAGTACTTCACTCAATGATAAAGGCGAAACACTGGCCATCAAAAAAGCCCTTGGTGAAGAACGGGCTTACAAAGTCGCCGTCAGCTCCACCAAAGGGATGACCGGCCATATGCTCGGCGCCGCCGGCGGAGTCGAAGCCATTGCTTGTGCCATGGCGATTCACGAGGGGATCATTCCTCCGACGATCAACTACGAAACGCCCGACCCGGATTGTGACCTCGACTACGTCCCGAACACAGCCCGCAAAACGGAAGTGCGCGCCGCGCTCAGCAACTCGCTCGGCTTCGGCGGACACAACGCCACCCTCTGCTTTAAAAAAGCATAAGTTTCCAAACATTGGAAATGAGAAAGCCGCCCCGACCGGGCGGCCGTTTTTTCTTTCCAGGTAACAGCGTAATGCGCCGGATGTTTTTTTGAGTGATCAGTGCGGAAAGCGGCGTGAATGGATCAATCCGACCCGGCAAAGACGGAAGACCAGTCCTGTCCAAAGGCAACCGAAGCCGTAACGCAGACTGCGCCGGGAGTTGATTGACGAAGCTTCCGGGATATATTTGGTCGGGCAGCTCACTTCGGCGATGGTATGTCCGAACCAGAGGATTTGCGCCAGCATTTGGTTGTCGAAGACAAAGTCGTCGGAATTTTCATCCAGCGGAAGCTGTTCGAGAAGTTTTCGGGAAAAGGCGCGATAGCCGGTGTGATATTCAGAAAGTTTCGCGCCGAGCAGCCAATTCTCCGTTAGCGTCAGGGCGCGGTTTGAGATGTATTTCCACCACGGCATGCCGCCTTTCAGTGCATGTCCGCCCAGAATGCGTGATCCAAGTACGCACGGGTAAAGTCCGTTCGCGATCATGGAAGCCATAGCTGGAATGAGTGCCGGGGTGTATTGATAATCCGGGTGGAGCATGATGACGACGTCGGCGCCCGCCTCCAGCGCCAGGCGGTAGCAGGTTTTCTGGTTGCCGCCATAGCCCCGATTTTCCGGGTGAACATGTGTGAAAACGCTATGGAGTGTTTTTGCAACCGAAGCGGTTTCGTCATCGCTGGCATCGTCCACCAGAATAATCTGGTCGACGATTCCCTGCGCCATGACTTCCTTATACGTCCGGCGCAATGTTTTGGCCGCATTATAGGCCGGCATCACCACGACAATTTTTTGACCGTTGAGCATCGACTTGTTCCTTTTGCAGTTCATGGTACGGAATTCCCGCTTCATACAGACGGAGCCGTGCGCGGATATCGGCGGCAGCCGCGCCTTCGCCGGCCGCGGCGTCTAATGCGCGGCGG
Source organism: Kiritimatiellales bacterium (assembly GCA_041674365.1). Taxonomy (GTDB): domain Bacteria; phylum Verrucomicrobiota; class Kiritimatiellia; order Kiritimatiellales; family Tichowtungiaceae; genus Tichowtungia. The sequence continues at coordinate 10,062 of JBAYVX010000039.1, forward strand.
GCCGTGATGACGGCTTTTTCATATTGCCCGGCCTCGGCATAGGCGGCTGCCAGTGTGTCGAGAATGTGTATATTTTCTTTTCCGGAAGGTTGGGGGATCGATAGCGCCAAATTAACTGCGCGGGTTCCGTTTCGAAGTGAAGCATCTGGACAGGTGGCCAGAATCCATGCCAGATTGTTTTTGACTGCAATAAAATCAGGGCTGATTCGGAGAACCTGTTCGTATTGTCGAACAGCCATCGCAAAGTTTTTTTGTTCGGCAAATCGGTCTCCTCGCTCTGAATAAATCAGGACCTTGTCAGGGAGGATGTCAGAGGCCTGTTCATAGTGTACAGCAGCTTCATTCTGTTTTCCCTGTTCATCCAAGGCGAATCCAAGGTTATAGTGTGCATCGGTAAAGTCTGGCTTGAGTTTGAGCGCTTTCTCCAAATACGGAACTGATTCTTTGAACCGGTTTTGTTTGATGAGTATGCGGCCGATATTATCGCAGATTTCTGCAGACCATGGATCCAGTGTCAGCGCCTTTTGATAGTTTTCTAACGCCTCGTCAAATTTGCCTTGTTTATCAAAAATAACACCTAAATTACTATACGCGGCAGAAAAATTCGGATTGAGTTCAATCGATTTTTTTATGTGCACAAGAGCCTCGTCAAGTTTTCCATACTGACCGAGCGCAAGCCCCAGATTGTAATGCAACTGATAGTAATCCGGATAGATTTTGATCGCTTTCCTGCACTGTTCAGCCGCCTCATCAAATTTACCTTGCTGAATCAGCGCCTGTCCCATCTGGTTATATGCCACACAGTTTTCCAGTGTACATGCCAATGTATGCTGCCAGAGCGAGATACTGTTTTTCCAGTAAGCGGTCTGAAGACAGGCCTGTACGGTAAGCGCAGCCACAACCGCTGCCGCAGTTGCGGACAGGATCGTTCGCCGGTACCGCCGGGCGGCGCACCAGTCCGCCGCCAGCCAGGTTGCCATGATAAGAAGTCCGATTTGCGGCAGATAGGTATAACGGTCAGCATGCGCCTGGTCTCCTACCTGCATGATTCCGATGACCGGAACCAGCATGCCGAGATACCAGAGCCAGCCGACCGGCAGATAGGGACGTTTTTTCCATCCAAACAAAGCCGCCAGTGAGATCGCCGCCAGTGTCGCAAATAACAGGCCGATTTCCCACAGAGGAAGTTCGGTTTTCAGATGCGGGTAAAAAGGCATGAGCTTAAATGGAAAGAGTGTCTGTCCGATATAGACGGCATAGGAACAGAGGGTGTTCTCGAGGCGCGCCGGGAGCGGCAGTGCCTTAATAGAAACAACGGAGTTTTTCTGCGCCCAGACCGTAGTAATACAGAAGACGGCGGACAGCAGGAAAAGAGGAGCTTTTTCCAGGATCAGCCGCAGCGTCGTTTTCTTTGTGTCTGAAGCCTGGAAGCGTTTCAGCGGCCACCAGTCCAGCAGCAGCAGGACAAAGGGCAGAGTCACCAGCATCGCCTTTGACATCAGCCCCAACGTAAAGAGCAGCACCACGGCGCCGTAGCGCCCTGCGGAAAACGGGCGGCGCACATAGCGCAGATAAGCCCCGAGGGTCAGCATAAAGAAGAACCCGCTGAGAACATCCTTCCGTTCGGAAATCCAGGCGACGGATTCGGCCCGGAGCGGATGGATGGCAAACACAGCCGCTACAAAAGCGCTTCGCCAGAGTGAACCGGTCATCTGCCGCAGCACCAGAAACAGCAGAATCACCGTTGCCATATGGAGCAGAACATTGGTCGCGTGATGTCCGCCGGGGTTCAGGCCGTAAAGCTGACAGTCCAGCATGTGAGAAAGGGAGGTTAGCGGGTGCCAGTTATCACCGTGCGGATGGGTGGCGATCCAGCGCAGCCCCCCCGGCGTCAGACCATTTAAAATGGCCGGATTCTCATACACATACCGGTCATCGTCATAGTTGATGAAGTTGTGGCGGAGCGTCTGGCCGAAAACACCCCACACCATCAGTGCCAGCAGAAAGCAGATCGCGAGCGCGCTTGGTCTGGATCTTTGC
>JBAYVX010000040.1:0-12041 GCA_041674365.1 Kiritimatiellales bacterium
AAAAAAGAAAAGGCGCTCCGGAATGCCGGAGCGCCTTGGGGTTTTATCCGTTAACGGAATTTAGCCGATGGCGGCGTGTCCGCGTTCGCCGGTGCGGATGCGGATGCATTCATCAAGGTTGTGGATGAAGATTTTGCCGTCGCCGATCTTTCCGGTGCGGGCGCCTTTGATGACAGCCTCAACAGTCGGTTCAACAAAGTCGTCGTTGACGGCAATTTCAATGCGCACCTTTTTGAGAAGGTTTACTTCAACGTCCGCACCGCGGTAGGTTTCGTGATAGCCCTTCTGCTGACCGCAGCCGAGCGCGTTGGTAACGGACATTTTATAGACCTCTTTTTCATAGAGAGCCTGCTTCACCGCAGTGAGCCGGTCGGGTTGAATATACGCAATAATCAGTTTCATGGTTTTTCTCCTTACACTTTAATTAGCTGTTGGTGAAGAACTGAAAGCCGGCATAAGCCTCCATACCGTGTTCGCCAATATCGAGACCCTTGAGTTCTTCTTCTTCGCTGACGCGGATGCCAACGGTTTTCTTCAGGGCGAAGAATATCAGCAGTGCGGCCGGGAAGCAGAATACTCCGTAAGAAAGGACGCCGAGCAACTGAATCAGGAAACTGTGATCCGGGCTGAATACGCCGACGAACAGCGTTCCAAGAATACCGCAAACAAGGTGAACGGTGGTGGCACCGACCGGGTCATCGATTTTCAGTTTATCGAACATCATGACGGAAAGAACCGCGACTGCGCCGCAGACAAATCCAATGAGGATGGCGGCGGAGATGGAGACCACGTCCGCACCGGCCGTGATACCGACAAGTCCGGCCAGACAGCCGTTGAGTACCATGGTCAAGTCCGGTTTCTTCTGAACGCTCCAGGACATGATCATCGAGCCGATGATGCCTGCTGCAGCGGCGAGCGAGGTGGTGGTGAGCACGAAGGAGACCATTCCCGGATCAGCGGACAGCACGGAGCCGCCGTTAAATCCGAACCAGCCGAGCCACAGCAGAAATACACCGATAGTGAGCAGCGGCATGTTGTGACCCATGATGGCTTTGACCTGTCCGTTGACATATTTGCCAATCCGCGGGCCGAGCAGCAGGATGCCTGCGAGGGCGCCCCAGCCTCCGACGGAGTGGACGAGCGTGGAGCCGGCAAAGTCGTGGAAGCCTTTATCGGCCAGCCAGCCGCCGCCCCAAGTCCAGGAACCGACGAAGGGATAAACCAGCGCAACATAGACGGCAGAAAAAATCAGGAAAGAGCTGAGTTTGATACGTTCGGCAACCGCCCCGGAAACAATGGTCGCAGCGGTGGCGGCGAACATTCCCTGAAAAAGGAAGTCGGTCCAGTAGGAATAGTGGCCGTCGGCGTATTCGATCAATCCGGCAGCTCCCTCAGGTGAATGAATACCGAACCCGCCAAATCCGAAGAATCCGGCGATGGTGAAATCGCCGGGATACATCAGGTTGAATCCGATCAGCGCGTAGGTCAGCAGCCCGATTGCAACAATCACTGTGTTTTTGAACAGGATGTTTACAGTGTTTTTAGCGCGGGTCAGACCGGTTTCAACCGTTGCGAATCCCAGATGCATGGTGAATACCAGAAAGACGGAAACCATCATCCAAATGTTATTGGCGGTGAACATCGCATCAGCAGCTGTCACAGCCGGCGCGGTCTCGTCCGCATAAACTGCCATACCGGCCACCGATACACCGGCGATCATCAGCAGAGTTCTTTTCCACTTACACATACTAACTCCTCCTTTTGGGATTAACGTCCAAATACGTCGCTTATACGACTTGTCGGTGTGTCCATTAGCAGAAAGTCGGCCAGAACTATATGTCCAAATCCATACCGACCTTAAGTGGTTAATTAGAAATAAGTTAATCGCTATTGCGTGATTTGGAGCACAAAATACAAAAGTGTATTCGTGTGCTTTTTAATAACATTAATGTATTTCTTAGTGCTGGATATCAAGCAGCTTTTCGACTTCTGAAATCCGGCTGCAAGCCAACATCCGGTGAGCAATCAATGTCGCCTGTTCCGCGTTGATTTTGGAGATCGCCTGCTGAATATCGTACGCCCGGCGCGTTGGCATACTCAGCTTTGTGATCCCTGCGCCAATCAAAAACGGAATCATTTTCGGATCCATGGCGATGTCGCCGCAGATCGACACATCTTTACCGTGCTTTTTCGCTACAGAAACCACCCGGTAAATAGCACGCAGAATGGCCGGATGGTGCGACAGGTAGAGTTTCGACACCTGATCATTCGTCCGGTCAACAGCCAGCATATACTGAATCAGGTCGTTGGTGCCGATCGACATGAAGTCGACCTCGCGGGCGAGGTCTTCAATCAGCTCAACTGCGGAGGGCAGTTCCACCATTATGCCGATTTTTGTGTTGCGGTTATAGAGCACTCCGCGCTCGTCCAGCTCGCGCATGCAACTGTGCACCACCTCGCGCGCTTCCAGAAAATCGTCCAGTGAAGCAATCAGCGGAAACATAATACGGGTGTTGCCGCCCGCGCCCGCGCGCAAAAAAGCGCGCAGCTGTTCGGCAAAAATATCTTTGTGCAGCAGCGAAAAACGAATGGCGCGCAAGCCCAGAAACGGGTTGGCTTCCTCTACCTCGCCTTGATACGAAAGAACTTTGTCACCGCCGATATCGAGTGTACGGAAAGTCACTTCGCGCCCATCCATCGATTCAACGATCCGGTTGTAAACACGATACTGCTCTTCTTCTGACGGAAAGGCGTTGCGGATAATAAACGGGAACTCGCTGCGATAGAGTCCGACGCCCTCGGTGTGCGAAGCAATCGCGGGCTTCAAATCACTCAGCAGATTGATGTTCGCAAAAAGATGAACCCGCGTTCCGTCCTCTGTACTGGTAATTCCACAGACCTGGGCAGAGGCCTCCAGTTCCTGGAGGGTTTTCTGATGCTCGGCATACTCATGAAGCACTTCCTGAGACGGATTGATATAAATCGTCCCTTGATTGCCGTCCACCAGCATTTCACACGACTCACAGAACAGCTCGAACTGCTGCGGGTCAATCATCACCATCGGTTTCTGCAACGAGCGGCAGATGATCGCATTATGCGAGGTCACCCCGCCCTGCACAATAAAGCCCTCGGCCTTTTCTGTTGCCAGCTTGAGAATATCCGACGGCAGCAACTCATCCGCCACGATAATCTGTCCGCTGTAATCCCCCAAAACGCGGCTGCCGCCGATCAGGTTTTCGAGCAGGCGGTGGCCAAGGTCTTTAAGATCGTGTACTTTTTCCTGCAAACGCGGATTGGGACTGGCTGAAAAGATTTGAACATAACGATTCACCAGCTCAACAATTGCCTCGACGGGAGGAGCGCCCCGCTCAATGCGCCGCCGGATTTCTCCGGAAAACTCATCATCTGTAAGAATCAGCAGGTGCGCGCTGAAAATCAGCTGTGCCACATCGGAAAGCTCTTCATCGGCCTGGCGCTGCAACTCCTTAAGCTGCTGATCCGTCCGTTCCAGAGCGAGATCAAAATCCTTGGCGGTTAATCCATCCGGAGCGCTGGGCGGAGCCTGAAAAGATCCGCCGCGCCCCGAGATAATAAACGTGGCTTTGCCCTGCGCCACACCACTGCTGGCCGGGCGCCCCTTGATCATTTTCGATGCGGACGGCTCCGCCGGCTTCACCTCGTCCCGCCGGTGCAATTCCTGCAGCAATGTGGCGTTTTCGATTACCGCGGCAAGCTGTGCGGCAATCGCTCCCAGCGCCTGTTCATCCTTCTTGTCAAAATAGTCCGGTTCCGGATCCTGCACCACCAGCACACCGACGCGGGTTAAGCCGCGCCGGATCGGCACAGCCAGAAACGCCTGAAATTTTTCTTCATTAATGCCGGGAACCGGTTGAAATTTCGGACTGAGAGACCCGCGACCTTCGCGGATCGGGCGAAGTTCTTTGAGAGCCAGCCCCGCCAAACCCTGTCCAAGCCGCAACCTCACCGTGCCAACCGCATCCGGATTCAACCCCTGCGTCGCGCGCAGCGTGAGCATACGGGTTTTGTCGTCATAAATATAAATAGAACAGACCGCCGCCTGCATGTGATATGCCACCACACTCACCGCCGCCTGCAGAAAATCGTCGAGACTGCTGCTCTTTTCAAAAAGAGACGACAGCTCCGCGATATCGCAGATCATATTGACATTGGCTTTGCTCATAAAAATCCGGAGCCTTCTTACTCCATTCTTCCAGGCTTTGGAAGGCCATAGCATGGCGGCAGTGATTTTTTTCCAACCCTTGGATCTGAGATGCAGTCGAAGATGCTTTCCGGCAGCCCGAAAAGAAGCGTCCATCAAGGGCGAGGCAAAAAACGGCTACAGCGTATCAAGCGGGCTTTGGGGGCGGTTGCTCATGGTGCGAACCACATGGGTGTAGAGATCATGGTGGTTTCAACTTTCCGGGCCAACGGACAGATTTCCGGACGGAAAAACGTATTGCCACTTCCACTCCTTCGGGGCATTGGGATATTTGCGGGTCAGCACACCGGGCCGCCAGACCGCGCCAAATCCTTTGGCCGAATCCTCGTCATGCAGAGCCCGAACTTTTCCCAGATGATCTTTTAATCCATCAGCCAGTTTGGCGGGTAAAACAGTCGCGCGATCCTTGTCGCCCTTACCGGAGTGCATCAGCAGGGTTTCATTGCCAAAATCGAGATCCTGCACCCGCAGCCGGACGGTTTCGGAGTGACGTTCCCTCTTAAAACTGAGCCATAGAGTGTTATAGAATTCGGCTTCATTGGAAGGAGAAAAGATGAAGCAGAAGAGGTACACGAAAGAGCAGATTGTTTACGCTTTAAAGCAGGCTGAGAACAGCCTATAACCTTTCCGGCCGGCTGCGCGTGCCGCTTGAACCGTCGGAACGGCCCAACTAGCAGTGGAGCATGGACTGTGTGACGGATCGGCCGTGCCTTCCGGATATTAACCGTCGTTGACAACTTCAGCCGGGAATGCCTTGGCCTGTACACCGTTTTGATAACAAAACACCGGAAGAATAGATCAATGCGCGGGTAAGGAAATCCGCGGGGGGCTCCCTCCTCCGGAGGAGGGATGGAATCGTCAGGACTAATAATTTATTGGAAGCCGTATTTTAGAGCCTCTGCGGTTCAGTCCATGGGGGCATGGTTAAATCAATTTTTGAACAATTTGAATTGATAAAAGATAAATAAAAAAATAATCGTTGACAAATTGTTCCTGCTGAAGCCGCAAAAAAGTGCGGCTTCAGCAAAGCTACATGTTGGCACATTCAGAAGCGAACCACATATGAACCATCAAAACTACATTGAGGAATCTGCCCGGCAACTTCCAGTTTATGGCAAGTACGACGTTGTCGTAGTAGGAGGAGGCATAGCAGGCGTTGCGGCTGCTATAGCAGCGGCGCGCCGTTCCGCCCGAGTTTGCCTCGTTGAACGCTACTGCGCGGTGGGCGGCTTGGCCACACTGGGAAACGTAACCATGTGGCTCCCCATATGCGACGGGCGCGGACACCAAGTTATTGCCGGACTCGGCGAGGAACTCCTGAGACTGTCTGTCGCCCAACTCCAAACAGATTACCCGGCAGCCCGGTTCACACGGGTTCCGGAGTGTTGGGAAGCAGAAGGCGATTTGCGCGAACGTACTGCAAAGCGGTACGCGGCAGACTTCAACCCCGCCGCTTACATGCTCGCCTTAGAGGAAATACTTATTGAATCAGGGGTTGAACTTTTCTATGACACACGATTCTGCGATGTGCGCAGAGAGGGCACGCGCATTACGCATGTGATTGTCGAAAACAAAAGCGGGCGCTCCGCCCTGGCCGGCTCCGTATTCATAGATGCCACTGGCGACGCAGACGTCTGCGTGTGCTCGGGCGAGGAGACTGTGTCGCTGGAGTCCAATGTCATTACGGGCTGGTTCTACACCCTTACCCAGGGAGAACTGAAGCTACATAAGCTTAGTAAGAAATACAGCCCCATTGCCGGCACAGAAAACGCGGAAGGCCCCTTCTTTCGTGGCGATGACGCAGAACACGTGACGAAACATATCCTGCAGACCCGGGCACTGCTCCGCAATCGACTTGCCGAATTTCGGGCCAGTCACCTGCCGCAAGACACTCAGGTGTTGATGCCGGCCATGATAGCATGTTTTCGGATGACGCGCCGGCTTGCCGGCGGGTTCACACTCGCAGGCAGCCATATGCACCAGTGGTTCGACGACACCATTGGCTTGACCGGTGATTGGCGGCAACCGGGACCTGTCTTTGCCATCCCTTTCCGATGCCTTCAGGCAATGCGGAACAGCAACCTCCTTGTTGCCGGGCGCTGTATTTCGGTTGATAATACAGCTTGGGATGTTCTGCGTGCAATTCCGCCATGTGTTGTCACCGGTGAGGCCGCCGGAACGGCGGCAGCACTAGCCGCCAGCCATGCCCATGGCGATATACGCATGATAGACTTCGGGGCCCTAAAGAAACAACTTTGCGCCCAAGGTGTCTTGCTGGATCCAACTCTTGTCTGCCGGACCTGAAAGGATCTTGTGAACGAGGTGCCCGGCAAGACCGGTGAAACATACGGCTAAAGCCGCCGCTCACCGATCGCAGGTCCCGCAAAGAGGAGGTTGCGGTATATGAAAGCTAAAGATTTTGATGCAAAATTTGAAATCGGAGAGGACATTCCCAAATATCTGAACCTCTCCAAAGCTTGATAAGAAAGCCAGTCGCCTTGGTGTGTCAAGACAGCCCCTGATCAAAGTTCTGGTTTCTGAGCATATCCAAAAGCCCATGCATAAACCGATTCGAACCACCGCATTCACTTTGTCGCGGTTAACCTTCTCCAATCCCGTTCCCACGGCTTCTTTTTTGGCGGCCATGCGGACGAAGCTGCTTCATCTGAGTACGGCGCTCGGCAAGCCCGCGCACCACCGGAACCGGCTCGCCGGTCTCGTAGTCGAGACCGGTGTAATAGACAGCGGCGGCGGGCGTCATTGGCAACGGAATAAAATCCTGTACCTGCTGCAGGTTCCACTCCTCTTTTCGGACAAACTTTTCAACCGCCTTCATCTCCGTTTCGGTTGAGCCGGGAAAGTTAGAAATAAAGTACGGCACCAAATACTGCTTTTTGCCCGACGCGCGGTTCTCTTTTTCAAACTCTTTCTGAAATTCATAAAACGTCTCCGGCCCCGGCTTGCGCATTTTTTTGAGCGCATTCGGGTGCATGTGTTCCGGAGCCACTTTCAGATGGCCGGAAACATGATGCTTCGCCAGCTCGCGGATATATTTCGGATTACGCAGCGCCACATCCATCCGGATACCCGACTGAATAAACACATGTTTAACCTTTTCCAGCTCGCGCACGCGCTTCATCAGATGAATTGCTGATTCAGCGTCCAGCTCCAGATTCGGACAGTTTTTCGGGTAGAGACAGCTCGCGCGGCGACAGGTTTTGCATGCCTCGCACACGCCGTTGACGCAACCGTACAGATTCGCCGTCGGCCCGCCGAGGTCAGTGACTGTGCCGTGAAATGACGGCATCGCCGTCATCGTTTTCACCTCGCGCACAACGGACTCTTCCGACCGGCTCGTCAGAAAGCGTCCCTGATGCAGCCCGAGCCCGCAGAAGGCGCATCCGCCGCCGCAACCGCGCACGACCGTTACCGAATCCTGAATCATCGTAAAGGCCGGAACCGGCTCCTTATAAGAAGTATGCGGGAGTCGCATATACGGCAGTTCGTAAATGCGGTCCATCTCCGCCGTCGTCAGCGGCGTTGCTGGACGTTCAATCAAAACAGCCCGAGCACCATGCATCTGCACCAGCAGTTTGCCGCTGAACGGATTCTGCTCGCGCTCCGTCTGACGTGTCAGTTCCAGCACTTTTTTTTTATCGGCCTGGCATTCTTCAAACGAAGGAAGTTTCCAAACCTTGGAAAAATCGAGCGCCGTTGATTCTTTGCCGCCCAGCAGACGGGCCGTACCGGAGATTGCATCCAGCGATTTTCCTTCTGCAACGCGGCCAGCGATCTCGCGAATCGCCCGCTCGCCCATGCCGTAAACCAGAATGTCGGCCTTGGAATCCTGCAGAATCGAAGGCCGCAGCTTGTCCTGCCAGTAATCGTAGTGCGCCGTGCGTCTCAGACTCGCTTCGAGCCCGCCGATTACTGTCGGAATGCCGGGAAACGCTTTTTTCGCCAACTGCGTATAAACCACCGAAGCCAGATTCGGACGCTTGCCGGTCGCGCCGCCCGGCGTGTAGGCATCTTCCCTACGCTTGCGGCGCGCGGCGGTGTAGTGAGAAAGCATCGAATCGAGATTGCCCGCCGTGATTCCGCAAAACAGGCGCGGGCGGCCCATCACCGTCAGCGACTCAGGATTCGTCCAGTCCGGCTGAGCGATAATGCCGACTCGCCAGCCGTCGGCCTCCAGCACGCGGCCGATCACCGCCGCGCCGAACGCCGGATGGTCGATGTAGGCGTCGCCGGTAATAATCAGCACATCGAGCTCATCCCACCCGCGCTGATCCATTTCCGCGCGGCTCATCGGTAAAAACTGCTGTTTAGCCTGTGTCATGGCTGTTTTTCCAATGTCTGGAAAAATATAGCAAGCCGCAACGCAGTTGCTTCCAATGGTTGGAAAATTTATTCGACCTGACCGAAGTGGCAACCTACTATGCCTGCATTATTTAAATAGCTTTTTTATCCCATGCAAAAACTCGACACGAATCTTTTTCTCGGCCTTTACCGTCACATGCTTGCGTCGCGCAAAGCCGACGCCGTTCAGGCGGATGCCGCCCAGCGCGGAGAAGCCTTTTTTTATATCCCGTCGTCCGGTCACGAAGCGATGGCGGCACTGGCTCCGCATCTGACAGAGAAGGACTGGCTTCACTGCCATTACCGTGACCGCGCACTGATGCTCGCCCGGGGCGTTACACAGGAAACCCTTCTGCGCGGTCTGCTGGGTAAAACCGGTTCGCCATCCGAAGGCCGCCGGATGCCCGGCTTCGCCTGCTCCCGGGATTTGAATCTGCTCAGCGCGCCGACCGGTGTCGCCAGCAATGCGCTTCAGGCAATAGGTGTTGCCCAGGCTGTTAAAAATGAAAAGTCGAAGCCGGTTGTTTATTGCGGTATCGGCGATGGCGGTTCACAGGAAGGTGAATTTATCGAAGCGGTCGCCGAAGCGGTTCGTTCGCAACTTCCAGTGCTCTTCGTCGTGCAGAACAACCGTTATGCCCTTTCCACTCTGTCCAAAGGCCGTACATTCTTTTCTCTGCCGGACGGCGATGCCAACGAATTCTACGGCCTGCCGATTCTGCGGGTTGACGGTACCAACGCCGTCGAAACGCATCGGGTTTTCGGCGAAGCGGTTTCCAAGATTCGGAAAACCCGCAGTCCGCAGATTGTTGTCATGGATGTGGAGCGACTAACCAGCCATACGAATGCCGACGACCATACGCTCTACCGCTCCGCCGCCGACATCCGCGAGATGCACGAAAAGGCCGATCCGATTCTGATTCTGGCCGAAAAACTGATCGCCGCCGGAATTCCTGAAACCAAGCTCAAAGAAATCGAGCATGAGATCAATCAAGAACTCGACGCAGCTTTTACCGCCGCGCGCAAAGCCCCGAATGCCAAGACTGAATTTTCGGCCAAGAAACCGCTGCCGGAAAAACTGACCGCCGCCGGAAACGAGCGGCGCAACGACGGCGATGCGCTGACGATGCTCGAAGCGATGCGCGATGTGTTCCGCGCCCGCCTCGGCAGTGATGCAACCGTTTATATGTACGGCGAAGATATCGAAGACCCGAAAGGCGATGTGTTCGGCCTGACGCGCGGACTCAGCACCGCTTTCCCCGGACGGGTTTTCAACGCACCGCTGAGCGAAGCAACCATAGTCGGCGCGGCCATCGGCCAGGCGCTCACCGGGAAAAAACCGGTTGCCTGCATTCAGTTTGCCGATTTTATGCTGCCCGCCTTCAACCAGATTGCCGCCGAGCTTGGCGCAATGTGGTGGCGCACCAACGGACAGTGGGAGTGCCCCGTCATTCTGATGGCAATTTGCGGCGCCTACCGTCCCGGCCTCGGGCCGTATCACGCACAGACATTCGACGCGACCTTCGCGCATATTCCCGGCCTCGACGTCTTTATGCCCTCCACCGCGCCGGATGCCGCCGGTCTGCTGAACGCCGCGTTCGAGTCCGGCAGGCCGACCGTTTTCCTCTTTCCGAAAAATCTGATCAACGACCGTACCGTGCTGTGCACTGCCGATGCGGCCACACAGTTTGTACCGATCGGCAAAGCACGCGTTACCCGTCCCGGCAAAGATCTGACGATTGTCAGCTGGGGCAGCACGATGCCGCTCTGCGATAAAACCGCCGAAACGCTTCAGGCCACCGGTGCGTCCGTTGAGATCATTGACTTGCGCTCGCTCGTTCCGTGGGACGAAGAAGCCGTCATCGCTTCCGCGCAGAAAACCGGCCGTCTGCTCGTCGTTCATGAAGACAACCACACCTGCGGACTCGGCGGCGAAATTCTGGCGACTGTCGCCGAAAAAGCGAACGTGCCGGTGCAGATGGCGCGCGTAACACGGCACGACACCTACATTCCTTACCTCTTCGAAACGCAAATCGAAGTATTGCCTTCCTTCCGCACCGTGCTCGGCAAAGCCGCCGAACTGCTCGATTTCTCCCTGACGTGGCAAAAGCCGGTCGAAGAAACCGAAGGCTTTGTCACCGTCAATGCGATCGGTTCCAGTCCATCCGACAAGACCATTAAAATTACCGAGCTGCTGGTGAAAGCCGGACAGGCCGTTCAGGCGGGTGAACTGCTCGCTTCGGTTGAAGCCGACAAGGCGACCATGGAAATCTCCACGCCGGTCGGCGGAACCGTTGAAAAACTTTTCCTCGCCGAAGGCGACTCGGTGGATGTCGGTACGCCGCTGGCACGTATCGCCACTGAAGAAACCGGTCTGGTTAAAAAGCCAATTACGAAAGAAGATCCCGGCACACCGATTCTTGAAAAACGTATAAACGTCCTTCCAACCATTGGAAAAACTATAACAACCGAACAGAAACCGGCACTGATTTCCTCCATCGCCACCGTGCTTGCCTCACGTCACATCACCAACGACGAGCTGCTGAAAGGACATGGCGAATGGGATTCCGAAGCCATCCGTTCGCGGACCGGTTGCGAAAACCGTTACTGGATTTCTGGCGATGAAAACGTCGAAACGCTCGCGGTCAAAGCCGTGCAGAACCTGCTCGAAATGGAAAAGCTGACGCTTGCCGATATCGATGCCATCGTCTGCTCAACCGGCACGCCGTTAACGATGACACCGTCGCTCGCCTGCCGTGTTCTCAAAGAGCTCAGCCCCGATAAGGGTGAAGTCCAAATGCAGGCACACGATGTCAGCGCTGCCTGCGCAGGCTATATGTATGCCTTACAGAATACGGTCGATATTCTTCGCGACGACCCGTCTAAAAAAGTCATCGTCATCACAGCCGAAACTCTTTCGCCGATGATTAACCACGAGGATCAGAAGACGCTCGCGCTCTTCGGCGACGCCGCAACGGCTTCGTTGATTTCCTGCGAACCGCGCGGCGGAAACGTCAATGTATTGATCAACCGCCCCGTTCTCTCCGCCGTTGGTGTTGACCAGAAGGTTCTTTATGTCCCGCATATGGGAACCGGCGAAAAGATCGAAATGGAAGGGCTCACCGTCTTTAAGATCGCTGTGCGCAAGATGATCAACATTCTGGCCGAGGCCTGCAAAAACCGGAATATTTCCGTCGAACAGCTCGACAAAATCGTGCCGCATCAGGCCAATGAGCGGATCATTGAAGCCATTCGCAAAACAATCCACTGTCCGCCGGATAAAATGTTCAACCACATCCGCAAATACGCCAATACCTCGTCGAACACCATACCGTTCGCGCTGGTCGAGCTGATGCCGGAAATGAAAAAAGACGCTCTCGTCGGACTCACCGCTTTCGGTGGCGGCTTCACCTTCGGCGCGGCAGTCATCGAAAAACGGTAA
>JBAYVX010000041.1:0-11886 GCA_041674365.1 Kiritimatiellales bacterium
AAAATGGGGCATAGCATTACCTTTCAGGTTACAATAAAGAACTTGGTGCATTCTAGGAACTGTCGTCAAACTGCACAAGAAGGCACGCGTATGTCGCAAGGTAATCATAAGGGAACCACTCCACTGCCTTTGCCCACCCACGGCGAAAGTTGCCCGGTGCGTGATGTGCTTGATCGGCTGGGGGACAAGTGGTCGGTCTTGATTTTGATCACCCTTGCCAACAACTCCATGCGCTTCAATGAACTCCTCCGCGCCGTACCCGACATCTCCCGTCGAATGCTCGCCGAAACCTTGCGTCATCTCGAACGCGACGGGCTCGTCTGGCGCGAGGTGACCTCCACCACGCCGCCAGCGGTGCGTTACGGACTCACGGCGCTCGGCACCTCGCTCATGCCCCCGCTCACCGCACTCATCGCTTGGGCGGAGCACCACCAGCCGGCGATCGCCGTCGCACGTGCCAGATTTCAGGCGCAAGTGCCGACGCAAGCGTCAGTCAGGTAGGCCAAGCGTAACCGGTAACTGCCCGGCGTACTTGCCTACGCCTGTGGATTTTGCAAAGGCGATCGGAGAGGATTGCTAGCGAAGAGTTGCTTCCACATGCGTGGCGTCAGTTCGTGGACCTGACTGGCCGGATGCTGACCAACTCGCTGCAGGACATCGACCAGATAGTCATACGAATCGATTTCGTGCAGGCGGCAAGTGACGATCAGGCATCTGCATGATGCCGACCTGCCTGGCGCCGAGTTCGGTCCAGCAGAACAGCCAGTTCCGGCGCTTATCGAAATATTTCGATAAGCGCCGTTATCCTCGGTCAACTATTAGGCAAGCTACGCCGTCGCGAGCGTTCTCCTGTACGGTGGTCCGCATGCACAGGTTTGCATAATTCAGAGGCTTTCGAGGAATTTGAGGACGGCGTCGCTTGGGCGATAGCGTTTGCGTTTGGTCTCCGGGGGCGCGAGGGTCGCGAGGGCACGTTCCTTCATTGCCAGATCAGCCTCGACATAGCCATGGGTCGTGACCGGGCTCTCGTGACCCAGCCACAAGGCGATGACCGTGATGTCGACACCGGCCTGCACAGATGCATGGCCGTCGTGTGCCTCCAGGAATGGGGCGATATTCTGCGCCCCGCCAGCCGCGGACACTGCGTCGTCGCGGCCGTGATCGCGAGGGCAAGTCGGTCGGCCACATTCGTGCGAGTCATCGGTCGCCCGCTGCGGTTGGGGACCAGGGGCTGGTCTGCACGCAAGTCTGCATACTTCAACCAGTGACCGATTTCGGCCGCCGTCTCCTTCCACAGCGGCACGGTTCGTTGCTTGCGCCCCTTGCCCTGCAAGCGCACCGAGGACGTCGTGGCGAGCGTGACATCGGCCACCCGGATGCCGATCATTTCGGAAACTCGCGCGCCGGTGTTGTAGAGCAACGCGAACATGACCCGATCACGGTGACCACATCAGGTGCTCGTGTCGGGGGCGGCGAGAACGGCTTGAACCTCATCGCGGGAGAGATACTCGAGCAGGGGCCGCTCGAAGCGTTTCATGGGTATCGCCAGGACCTGCTGTGCGTGTAGATGTGCGGGACGAGGCGCCGGTGCGCCGGGCCGAAGAGCCCCTGCGGCGGCATCTCCGTCGCCGGATCGTCGCGCAGGCAGAAACGTGCGAAGCCACGCAGAACCTCGTTACGACTCGCCCACATGAGCGGATTCCGCCGCCGCGACGAGCGGGCCCATGCGATGGCCAGCGCCACCGTCAGGTGATCTGCCGTGCCGGCTTCGTCAGCAAAGCGGGCAAACGATTGAAGCTGCGTGGCATCGATGCTGAGCTTGAATCCGTGACGACGCCGATACGCCAGATACGTCTCGACCCGAGTCATCCATGAAACCAGGGCGTTCATGGCAGACTCCCGGGCCACAGCAGGGCCACGGTCCACAACCCTTCCAGATCGACGCGGGCGTAGGTGTTGGCCGTGTCGAGGCTTTGGTGGCGCAGAAGATCGGCGATCTCTTTGACGGAAGGCCGAGCGCCTGTTCGACGTGCTCGATCCTTCGACTCTCGAAGAACGGGAAACAGATTTCGTCGAGTTCGCCGTAGACCGGCCAGAAGTACGCCGCTTTCAACTTCCCCGGCCCCGCACGCCGGGCCTTGATCGGCGTCTCGTCCATCGCCTTGACGCACGAGGCGCGAATCGAGTCGAACTGCGTGGTGTAGATCGGCTCGAGCAACCCGATGCCTTGTTGCCCGATTCTAGGCCTTGCAGTTCGACGCGCTTGAAAGGCGGGGCCGGCGCGTCAGTGTTGAGCTGAGCGTGCTTCCAGATGTACGCCCCTGAGCAGGGTTCGTCTTCCCAAAAGATCATCGCTTGGGCCAGTCGTTCGTACCAGAGCACTTAGTGGTGCTCTTGCAATGCTGCGCTGCAGCGTGCGAACCTCCAAAAAATCGATTATCGTTAATCGACACTCGTGACAAGTACGTCGCCAGTCGAGCAGCAGCGCCGCCACAAGTGCGATGTGCTGTCTCTAGGCGCTTTCGAAGGTCAATTTCAGAAAAGATAGGTGAGAAGAGCGATGAATCAGCCAGCGTTGGGTAAAGAAGCAATTGGCATTGACCTTTTTGCGGCCGGCGTTGCGTCGCCTAAAGGAAAGCCGCGCAGTCTGATTGAGTCAGTTATGCACAGGCTTCGATGCGAAATTGTGCAAGGAGTCTTGTCGGCAGGATCGAGACTGCTGATTGATGACCTTCAGAGGCGTTTCGATGTAAGTGGCGGGACAGTGCGTGAAGCCCTGAGCCTCCTGGTTTCTGATGGCTTGGTGCATGCCAAGACCCAGCGAGGCTTTTTCGTGGCGCCAATGTCGTTGCAAGACTTGGAGGGGCTCACTCGAACCCGCATAGCGCTTGAGTGTGAATCTGTTCGCGAAAGTGTGAAGTGTGGTGGCTCTGAATGGGAAAGCAATTTGGTTGCCGCATATAGCGAACTCGCTCGGTCCGATGAGCACGTAATGCGTAACCCTGATGACGAGTTTGACCAATGGGAGATAGCGAATCGCAATTTCCACCGTTCACTTATTAGCGCCTGTTCGTCCGATTGGACCTTCAGATTCTTGGCTGTTCTGAATATTCACCTCGAGCGCTACCGGCGCCTTACGTCGCCCCACACTTTGCCCGAGAGAAATGTCCACGCGGAGCACGAGCTCATTTTTCAAAGTGCGCTTGCGCGTGACGCCGAACAATGTTCCCTGCTGCTGCGTCAGCACATTGAGTCGTCGGTCAGTGTAGTTCGGCAGTTTGCATTGCTGCGGTGAAGCACCTACGCCGCAAGCTAAATTTATAGGTGCGTTTAACAGCTCTTCACCAAGGGCAATTGAGGAGATAAATATGAGTTCGTCAATGAACGAAGTTTCACAAGCCACGATTAGGCTTTCTCGAAAGTGGAGACCCGAGGGGAGTCGAGGCCTCGTCGACGAAGAACTAGGGCTGCTTGACCCACGTATCTACAGTGACCAGGATCTGTATGAACTGGAACTAGAACGGATTTTCGCTCGTTCGTGGCTGCTGGTTTGCCACGAGGGGCATATTCCAAATCCAGGTGACTACATCACGACGTATATGGGCGAAGACCCGGTTATCGTGGTTCGCCAAAGGGATCGCTCCATCAAAGTGTTTCTGAATCAGTGCCGTCACCGTGGGATGGTCATTGAGCGCTCAACTTATGGTAATGCAAAGTCCTTTACTTGCACCTATCACGGCTGGGCCTACGACATCGCAGGCAATCTTGTCAATGTTCCGTTTGAAAAGGAAGCCTTCTGTGACAAGAAAGAAGGGGACTGTGGTTTCGAAAAAGCCGACTGGGGTCCGCTGCAGGCGCGGGTAGATACCTACAAGGGCTTGGTATTTGCCAACTGGGATGCAAAAGCGCCGCCCTTGATTGACTATCTCAGTGACGCCACTCCATACATGGATGTGATGTTTGATCGCACCGAAGCTGGCACCGAAGTGATTACCGGGATGCAGCGGACCGTCATTCCATGCAATTGGAAATTTGCCGCGGAACAGTTTTGTAGCGACATGTATCACGCGTGCACCATGTCGCATGTGGCCGGGGTCGTTTCCAGCCTACGTCCCGATCAAGACCTATCCGACGTAAAGCTGCCTGTTACTGGGAACCAATTCCGCGCGGCGTGGGGTGGCCATGGAACGGGATGGTTCAATGACGACTTCTCCCTGCTGTACGCAATTATGGGGCCAAAAGTTGTGGACTATTGGACAAAGGGTCCGGCCGCTGAACGCGCACAGGTGCGGCTTGGCAACAAACTGCCAGCTAACCGCATGGTTGCGCAACACATGACAATTTTCCCGACCTGTTCATTCCTGCCGGGCATCAATACTGTTCGTACTTGGCATCCACGTGGACCGAACGAACTCGAAGTCTGGTCGTTCATTGTTGTTGATGCTGATGCCCCCGCAGAAATCAAGGACGAATATCGCCGAATGAACATCATGACCTTCAACCAGGGCGGAACCTACGAGCAGGACGATGGTGAAAACTGGGTTGAAGTACAGCGTGTCTTGCGGGGGCATATGGCCCGCAGTCGACCGTTCTGCGCCTCAATGGGGGTCGGTAAGCCTAATGCAAACAATCCGGATTTCCCCGGGAAGACCAGTTATGTCTATGGTGAGGAGGCTGCGCGCGGTATGTATCACCACTGGAGCCGCATGATGTCCGAGCCGAGCTGGGAAACCCTCAGGCCGTAATTAACCGCCGCCCAAGTCGTTATCCCTGCCGCACTAACCAAATAGATCTACTCGTCAGGCCAGACCTGCCGAAACGTCGATCCAAACGAAATAATGGAGACGTTCCATGTCCATAGAATTGACACAACCGTTT
Source organism: Kiritimatiellales bacterium (assembly GCA_041674365.1). Taxonomy (GTDB): domain Bacteria; phylum Verrucomicrobiota; class Kiritimatiellia; order Kiritimatiellales; family Tichowtungiaceae; genus Tichowtungia. The sequence goes on from JBAYVX010000041.1 coordinate 4,879, forward strand.
AATTATCTCGAAAAGCCTGTGAGTCTTGAGCTCCAAAACGCAGTCGAACAGTTTTACTATCGGGAAGCGCAACTTCTTGATCATCGTAAATATCAAGAATGGTTAACCCTGCTCACTGAGGACATCCATTATTGGGTTCCAATTCGGACCACTCAGACCACAAAGAATTCGAACCTGGAATACTACGGTCCGGGATGTAACGCCCACTTCGACGAAGACCACAGTCGATTGACTGCCCGTATCCGTGGCAGGTTGTCAGGCCTTAACTGGACCGAAGACCCCCCTTCCCGATCCCGTCACATGATCACTAATGTGATTGTGCGCGAAGTGTCAGCTGAGAAGCTCGAAGTGAGTTCCGCCTTCTTGTGCTATCGCAATCGTCTTGAACGAATGACTGACATTTACGTCGGGGAGCGTCGCGATATTCTCCTGCGGGTAAATGATGGTCTGGGTTTCAAGATCGACAAGCGCACAGTATTGCTCGATCAAGGCACGATCACGGCCAACAATCTGAGCATGTTCTTCTAAGGCTGGGGTATCGGAGAACCGACGACAGGGTTCGCACCTGGGGTGTGAATCCTGTCGTTCAGGAGGAAGCAATGAACGATAAAGCAATCCGCCGTTTCCTGGCTGCAATCGGCATCTTTTATTTACTAAATTTTTTGGGACTGCTTCCTGCCCGTAGTGCTGCCGTCCTGATGCTGATGTACCCCTCTGTCGCGAATGGCTTTCAAGGGGAACTCATGATGCTGCTTCAGGATGCATGGCTCGTGGTCGGGATGCAGCTTGGCGCTGTGGGTGTGCTTGCCCTTTGGGCCCTGCGCGAACCCATTCGCTATGCAGGCATTATTCCTGTCGTTGTGCTCATCGAGATTTTTGACGCAATGTGGGATGTCTATAGCATAGTCTTAAGTGGCGAGACCCTGTGGTTTGGGCTTACTACACTTGCTATTCATTTGGTGTGGATCATATGGGGAATCAGCCTCTGGCGCCAGGTAGGCGACCGCTTGAACCAAGCCCATGCTGTTGATGCAGAAAAAAATTGAGCGGATTCAAAAGTTAAGTCCAATCTACGAGGTGAAGAATTATGAGTTTTGAGAAAGTTTGTGAGGTTAGTGATATCCCTGTCGGCGAAGCGCTCAAAATTTCCGGCGAAGAATTCGATGTCGCGATCTTCAATGTGGACGGAGAGCTATTTGCAACACAAGATCGTTGCACTCACGGCGATTGGTCTCTGTCCGAGGGAGGGTACTTGGACGGGGATGTCGTTGAGTGTTCGCTGCACTGCGGGAAATTCTGCGTTCGGACAGGAAAAGTCAAAGCATATCCACCGACTAAACCGCTGAAAGTCTTTCCGATACATGTAGAAGGAAATGCTGTGTACATCGATTTTAGCGCCGGAGATATTGTCCAATGATCAAGAGTATCGTCATTGTTGGCGCGGGACACGCCGGGACAACGGCTGCGCGCGCCATTCGCGCAAGGGGATATGCCGGACGGATTCATCTGATCGGCAACGAATCCCGGCTGCCCTATGATCGCCCATCATTGTCAAAAGGGGTTCTAGGGGGGGCGCAGGAGACTCCGCCTCTGCTGATGGAGGCCGCTTGGTTTGAGAGCGAAGGGATTGAACTGCATCTGGGCGACCCCGTATTTGCGATCAACGCCAAGGAGCGCCTTGTAACCCTGCACTCAGGTTTGAGCCTGGACTTCGACCGGCTTTTGTTCGCCACCGGAATGCGACCGCGCAAGCTGTCTATTCCTGGCGGCAATCTGGAAGGCGTGTTCAGCCTTCGCAACTTCGCGGATTGCGCCGCGTTACGCCAGGCCTTCACGGCGGCGAAATCCCTCGTAATTATCGGTGGGGGTCTGATCGGCTGTGAAGTGGCTACCTCCGCGCGCAAAGCGGGACTTGAAGTCACGATCCTGGAATGCGCCGATGAGTTACTGACGCGCGTTCTAGGCCGGCAAGTTGGCGCGTGGTGCCGCGAGCAACTCGAGGCAATGGGCGTTCGAATCGAATTGAATGCGCATATTTCGCATCTTAGCGGTGAACGCAGTGTGCGTTCGCTGGTGTTTGCTGATGGCAGAGAGTTGGAAGCCGAACTCGTATTGGCCAGCATTGGCGGCGATCCGGAAGATACCCTGTTGAAGGCAGCTGGCGTCGCCTGCAATCAAGGCGTAGTGGTCGATGCGTGCGGACAAACATCATCGCCCGATATTTACGCCGCTGGCGACGTAGCTGTGTGGCCCCTAAGGCACGGGGGCCGCCGCGCGCTAGAGACCTATATCAACTCGCAGCAACAGGCGGAAGCGGCGGTAGCCGCGATGCTAGGCGAATACAATCCGGTGCCCCAAGTCGCTACATCGTGGACCGAGATCGCAGGGCACCGCATCCAGATGATTGGGGATATGCAGGGACCCGGTGAATATGTGCAGCGTGGCGAGTTCGAACCCAATCAGCAAACCGTGCTGTTCCGGGTCTTGGACGGCAAGGCGCTGGCTGCGGTGGCGATTAATGCGACCAAGGACTTCGGTGGCGTAAGCCGTTTAGTGATGTCCGAAATAGAGATAGTGCCTGACCACCTCGCTGATACGGAAATAAGCATCCGCGAACTACTCAAGGGGAATGCGGCGCGAACCGTAACCGCCTAGATGATGACTACGGACAAAATATGGAATGTATGTCGCGCTTCAATTTGGAGATAGCAAGATGAATCTGAAAGATCAGGTTGTCTTTATTACAGGCGGTGCATCTGGGCTTGGTCGTGCGCTCGTCGAACGCTTCGTTACGGAAGGTGCAAAGGTGGGGGTGCTCGACAGATGCGAGAAAGGCATCCAAGAGCTAGAGTCGATGCATCCAGGGCGGGTGATCGGAGTCGCGGGTGATGCCCGCTTGCTGGCTGACAATAAAACCGCAGTCCAGCGGTGCGTGGATTCCTTTGGAAAGATCAATACTCTGATTCCCAATGTTGGAATCTGGGATTACAACACCCCGTTGGTGGATATCCCAGACGAAAGGATCGATGAGTCTTTCGACGAAATCTTTCATATCAATGTCAAATCCGGTCTCCTCGCGGTGAAGGCTGCTCTTCCTTATCTCGTTTCGAGTCGGGGGGGGGTCATATTCACGATTTCAAATGCTGGCTTTTATCCCAATGGCGGCGGCCCGCTATATACCGCATCGAAGCATGCACTGATTGGTGTTGTAAAAGAGCTTGCTTATGAACTGGCTCCCTATGTCCGCGTCAATGGTGTAGCGCCTGGAGGCATGGCAACGGATTTACGCGGCCCGCAATCGTTGGGCATGGGGGATCGTTCCATTTCGAGTATTCCGCTTAGCGAATTACTTGAATCCGTCCTCCCAATTGGTCGAATGCCCGATGTGAGGGAGTACACCGGAGCGTATGTATTTTTTGCCAACCACGGAGATGCAGCTCCAGCCACCGGCGCTGTTCTCAACTACGACGGTGGGATGGGCGTTCGCGGCCTCTTCTCTGCAGTTGGTGGCAAAGATCTTGAAGAGAAACTGAAACTACAGAAGTGATTCATAACCAACCAAGGAGAAATAGGATGGAGATCAAGGCATTGGGTTATATGGGGTTTTCCGTAAACGATGTTCCGGAATGGCGGCGGTATCTCACCAAGCTGGCCGGTTTGATGGAAACGCCATGCTCAACAGATGAACAGGCCCGTTTTCGAATGGATTCGAGAAGCTGGCGTATTGGCGTAGAACAAGGCGACTTGGATGATCTGGCATTCGCAGGATTTGAAGTTGCTAATCCTAGCGCTCTAGAAAAAATGCGTGTCCGACTTCAGGAAGCTGGAGTAAAAATCATAAGCGATGTTGGCGATCTCGCGAAAAAGCGCGATGTGCTTGATCTGATTGCCTTCAAAGACCCGTTCGGCATGCAAATAGAAATCTTCTATGGCGCGGGGGATTCCTACGAAAAACCCTTTGTTTCGCCAACGGGCGTAACAGGCTTTCAAACGGGAGAGCAAGGGTTGGGGCACTATTTTTATGCCGTTCCAGATGTTGTCAAGGGTTTGTCATTTTACGTTGACGTGCTTGGCTTCAAATTGTCGGACGTAATCGATATTCCTTTAGGTCCGGATATGACGGTACGTGGCCACTTTCTGCATTGTAATGGACGTCACCATACCATGGCAATCGCTGAAGCCCCCATGCCTAAGCGCATCCACCATTTCATGCTCCAAGCCGCCACGCTGGATGACGTTGGGCATGCATGTGATCGTTTGGACGGTTTTGATGACCAAACTACCGATTCCAATCTTGGAGTTGCAGAAGAAAAGCCCAATAGCTACCTGACCACCACTATTGGCAGACATGTAAACGACCATATGGTTTCATTTTATGCCCGGACGCCATCAGGATTCGAAATGGAATTTGGTTGGGGCGCTCGTGCTGTTGACGATTGCAACTGGACAATGACCCGCCACAGTCGCACAGCCATGTGGGGGCACAAGTCGCTCCGGAAACAAAAATAGCGTGTGATCAAACTATTCTTCCCAAACGGTGGATTTTCAGATGTTTGGGGGGGATAGGAAAACGCCTTTAGGACAAAGTGAGAGCTGTGTGATTTTCTAAACAAAAGCTAGCGGTCTATGACGGCAGACGGTGGATTTACTAAAGTTCCGAATAGGAGATTGAATGGCATGATGGATGAAGATATTGTCACCAAGCTGGGAGACGAGCTTTACGACGCATTATGTGCAAAAAGAATGCTCGAGCCTTTGAGCAACCGTTATCCCAGTATCTCAATTGATGACGCTTACAGGATTCAGTTACGGATGATTTCCTGCCGCCAAAAAGCAGGAGAGAGAATTGTTGGAAAGAAAATTGGAATCACAAGTCGGCCTGTAATGGATCTGCTCAAGGTCTATCAGCCTGATTTCGGGTATTTGCTCGATGGAATGTCTATCAGTGACGGAGCGCGCATTCCAATTGAATCGCTTATTCAGCCAAAAATTGAAGGCGAAATTGCCTTTGTGTTAAAGCGCGACTTGATGGGGCCAGGAATCAGCGCAGCCGAAGTCCTTGCGGCTACCGATTTTGTTATGCCTTGCTTTGAAATTGTCGATTCGCGTATTCGGGACTGGAAAATCCAGATACAGGATACGGTCGCAGACAACGCTTCCTGCGGCCTATTCGTGCTCGGAAACACCATGGCCGATCCGAGGAAGCTTGATCTAACAACTTGTGGCATGGTCTTGGAAAAGAATGGTGAGATTGTGGCGACAGGAGCAGGGGCGGCGGCGTTGGGGTCTCCTATCAATGCTGTAGTTTGGTTGGGGAATACACTTGGTGGCCTGGGAATTCCACTTAAGGCAGGAGAAATTATTCTTTCTGGGGCGCTTGCGAGTATGTTTAGTGTTCATGCAGGCGACCATTATCGTGTGGCAATTGGAGGTATCGGTAGTTGTTCCGTCTCCTTTGTCTGACTGGATAGCCATTGACGTGGGGTTATTGGATGCCACTAAGTCACTATGCCGCTCCTTGTGTTGCGGTATTCCTCAGCAATACTGATTTCCAATAGGCTAAGTTTGCAGAGGGACGTGCCATGCAAATAACGCCACCCCCAAAAGAATTGTGTATATGTGCATGTTAAATCTATGCTTTATGAATTGGAGTTTTGATGAACAAGATTAAGTGCGCCCTGATCGGCCCGGGCAACATCGGCACCGATCTTCTGTACAAACTTAAGCGCAGCCCCTTCCTCGAACCGGTGTGGATGATCGGCATCGACCCCGAATCCGAAGGCCTCAAGCGCGCCGCCGACATGGGCCTCAAGACCTGTGCCACCGGCGTCGATGGCTTCCTGCCGCATGTCCTCGCCGATAGCATCCAGATCGCCTTCGATGCGACCAGCGCCTACGTCCATGCCGAGAATAGTCGTAAGCTCAATGAGCTCGGCGTCCTGATGATCGACCTGACGCCGGCGGCCATCGGCCCCTACTGCGTGCCGCCGGTCAACCTCGTCGAGCACGTCGGCAAGCGCGAAATGAACGTCAATATGGTCACCTGCGGCGGACAAGCCACCATCCCGATGGTTGCAGCCGTCTCCCGTGTCCAGCCGGTCGCTTACGGCGAAATCGTCGCCACTGTCTCTTCGAAGAGCGCCGGCCCCGGCACCCGCAAGAATATCGACGAATTCACCCGCACGACCGCCAGTGCTGTCGAAAAGGTTGGCGGCGCCAAAAAAGGCAAGGCCATCATCATCATCAACCCGGCCGAACCACCGCTTGTCATGCGCGACACCGTGCATTGCCTGACCGAAACCGCGCCTGATCAGGAAAAAATAACTGAATCCATCCACGCCATGATCAAGGAAGTCCAGAAATACGTGCCGGGCTATCGCCTGGTCAACGGTCCAGTATTCGACGGCAACCGTGTGTCCGTCTACATGGAAGTCACCGGACTCGGGGATTTCCTCCCGACCTACGCCGGTAACCTCGACATCATGACTGCTGCCGGTGCCCGTACCGCCGAAATGTTCGCCGAAGAAATTATTGCTGGTCGCCTCACCCTCGAACCCAGGGTTGCTACCGGTTCCCCCAAACTGGCCGGTTGCGGTTCCAACTGATACGGAGAAAATAATCATGACCGCCAAAGGCAAGACCGTTACCGTCCACGACATGACCCTGCGGGATGGCATGCATCCCAAGCGTCACCTGATGACCCTCGACCAGATGGTCAGCATCGCCACCGGCCTCGACGAAGCCGGCATCCCGCTGATCGAAGTCACCCACGGCGACGGCCTCGGTGGTTCCTCGGTCAACTACGGCTTCCCGGCCCATACCGACGAAGAATACCTCGGCACCGTCATTCCCAAGATGAAGAAGGCCAAGGTCTCGGCCCTGCTGCTGCCTGGCATTGGCACCGTCGATCACCTGAAGATGGCCAAGGAACTGGGGGTCAACACCATCCGGGTGGCCACCCATTGCACCGAAGCGGATGTTGCCGAACAGCACATCACCCTGGCGAGA
>JBAYVX010000042.1:0-11459 GCA_041674365.1 Kiritimatiellales bacterium
CTGCGGAGTTCGCGGCGCGTCTCCCCCTAGGGGGAGAGGACTGGGATGCAAAGCATCCAATGAAAGAAAAACTAACCGTGCTGGACTCTCATTAGAACCTGTCCAGTCCATGGGGGCGGGTCACGCTTCCCTTCTGACCGTCAGGTGATTTGTGTCAATACAAAAATAGTAAAATTTGTCTATAAAAACACAAAATATTTATTGAAAATATAGTTGTATCAATACAAAAAACATGCTATCTTCTGTATTCAACATAGAAAGGGCGGTTTGTATGATTACAAAGGCGAAGGTCATCTGTTTGAGTTGTTTCCTTTTCGGATCGGTTTTTTCCGATTTCACGATAGATAGTCACTCAGAAGTGAAAATTCTCAACCCCACTGTTTTGGGATTTGTTTGGGATACCGATGCTGATCAGGATGGAGATGGGGCCTATGCAGGCGGAGACTATACCTTTTTAGGTAAAAGAGAAAATTCGCCCGGCCCGAGAATGGAGAAAACGATTGTAAAATTTGCCGTACCTTCGACACCCTCAGGGAAAAGACTGATATCCGCCAGATTTAGAATACATTTGCGGTCGAAAGCAGGAGTCGATGAAGAAAATGTTATAATAAAACATTCAAAAACAGATAACACAGCGTCCATTGACAAAAGTCAATACGAAGACTTATCTTATAATGCTACTATAGCGGCATGGGTAGAAAACGGTTATGTTATAAAAGGCAGTGATGCGGTCGGCGCTTGGTATGAAGCCGAAACACAATATCGATTGGAAGGCGATTTGACGGACGGGATCACCTCTTTCAGGCTGGAACTGGCTGATTTGACATGGGGCGATCAGAATAAAATCTTTTCCTTTGAGCGGGGGGCGGGTCTGGAGCCGCAGCTGATTCTTATTTATACTTCACTGGTTCCTGACAGCAACACTGCCAATTATATTACAATTGATCCATCCATCACCATCAGAAGCAGCCGTCTGGATCATGGCTACAATAATAATATAATGCAGTTTCAAAGAGGACTTTTTAATTATGACCAGTATAAACTTTATGATACGGTTAATCTTAAGATATTTGATGAATTAAAAAATCATTTGAACAATTCCTATACCAGTGGCGGGGAGGGCCGAGCCTTCAGGTTTCCCGGTGGTACGCTGTCTCAGTATCTCAATTGGAAAAATACAATCGGTCCTGTTGCCAGCCGACCGGATGTTTACCACAATGCAACATCTCATTATCAGGCGAAGTACGGCTTTGATGAATATATGACAAACCTTGTTAAAACCGCCTACAACGGAATTCCATGGATTGTTGTCAATATGATGTCCATGGATGAAAATGACGCTGCGGATTGGGTGGAATATGCCAATTGTTCCGTCGGTCAAAATCCAAACGGGGGTACGGATTGGGCTCAGGAACGGGTGAACAACGGAAGCTCGGACCCTTATAATATCCAGTATTGGGAATTGGGGAATGAGATGGACTGTATGTTTTCCCCGCAGGAATACGCCGAAGGAGTGACCACGTTTATGCAGGCAATGCTGGCGGTGGATAGCAGTATTAAATTTATTGTTCACACCAGATCAGACGGGGTCGGTGATGCCAGATCGGGAGGGCATTGGCATCTTCCTCTCTTTGAAGACGATTATATCCGTCCCAAAATTTATGGTGTTGCCCTGCATATCTATTATGACAATCCCTCTTGGAACAAGATGTTTGAAACCATGCGGAAAATATTGGCGCTGGATTGCGATATGATTGACTATGGTGTTTCCAGGAAAATTTTCATAACAGAAAACGGTTTGTCGAGGGATGCTCAGGGGGACGTAACAGGAGGGACGGACGGAGCCATTTCCTTAGCAGATTTTATCATATTGAATACTCAGGTGAATGACGTTAAAAAAGCGTTTATACATGCTCTGGGATCGATGAACGACTGGTGGCCTACGTTAAAGTATAATAGTGGGAACAGAGACCCACGGGCAAGGGATGACATGGCCAACTTTTTAAAATATTACTCGAAGAGATGGGGCGGTTATTATAAAACCACGGTCTCTTCAAAACAGGATTCCGGATATCTTTATGATGTAAATGGAATCGGGATGCTCAATAATGACGGGAAGAACAGTCTGCTTCTGGTAAACAGGCATGATGATTCAAGCGTTGTTACGGTGAAATGGACTGGTATGTCGTCCGGTCAAAAATCAATAACGAGAGAGGTGTACAGCGAAGACCCTTCTTCGGCGAACGATATGATCCAGGCAAAAAATACGAATACCACGGTATCCGTGAACACCTCGGCGGAGTTTGAGCTGACACTTCCCGCCAAAAGCGTTACTGGAATTATTTTTAACTAGGGTCTGTTAACGCAGGAGTTCGACAATAAAAGCAAACCTCGGGAAACATAATATCTAGCTTGTTGTAACGGGTGAAGATTGAGCGGCTTTTACTTAGCGGATTGGCCGCTCAACTTCATTGCGTTTTTTAGACAGTAACGACCAGATGTTTAGTTCCACGGTGGCGGGAATAAATCGAACCTAAAGCGATCCGGTGGTGGGTCCGGAAACTAATCGGTAGCCAAATTGCCTGAAAATAAAGGGCGAAATGACAGTTTTTGCTGAAAAAGATGTCCCGGATAAGACCGGAAGTGATGAGAAATGATGATGTTTGAGCAGAAAAAAGCCAGATTTATGTCGTCAGAGCGCGGTGGACCAGCCGTTTACATGAAACGGAAAGGTGTGCTCTGATGATCGCCGTTGCGACAGCGTCAGGCAGCCTCGCGGTAATACCACGAAATGACCCCGCCCAATCGCTGTTCCCGCTTGATATTGCCTTCAGCTGTCGGCGAAAAGTCCGGCCTGAGAACCTTATTGCCGATGTCGGTTCCTTGGTGAGGCCTCTGCTCATCGTAGTACGTCAACCATTCACGGTTGATGTAATCCAGCTGATCCAAACTCACGCAGATGAAATGGTTCAGGCACTCTCGCTTAACCTTCCCAATATAGCATTCGCAGTACCCGTTTGCTTTGGGCGAGCGCACCGGAGTCCGAAGGCATTTAACCTGTTCGCTATTCCAGAACGCTCGAAATCGCTGGCTGTATTTGCTGTCGCGATCATGGATCAAATAACGAACCTTAATGCCCATGTCCTCAAAGCGCATGACCACATTGCGGGATTGTTGAAGGCTCCACTCCTCCGTAGGATTAAATGTTGCCGGACTCATGAAAACGCGACGGCTTCCAAGATGGATAAACACGAGCACATAAGCATCAACCCATCCTCGCCAAGTCAGAACAGGTTTGGTGAAAAAGTCCGTCGAAACCAACGTATCCATGTGCGAACTGATAAACTGCTGCCATTGGCCCGGAGGGCGACTACTGCCTTTGTCGGGGATAGGGTGGTATCCCTCCCGTTTGAGAATATCACTGATGGTTGTAGCCCCGATGCGGATGCCCAGCTTCATCAATTCACCCTGAATACGTTCATATCCCCATGTAAGGTTTTCGACAGCAAACTGCATGACCAGATTTACAGTCACCTGCGGCGTTCCCGGACGGCCAGGCTTTTTCGGCCTGGCATCTTCTTTCGGTCTAAGCCAGTCTCTCGGTAGGTGCCCCGTTTAACCACAAGCAGTACATCATCGACATCATGGTCAAGCTCTGCTCCGATTCGGGTAAGTCTCGCCCGTTCTTCTGGTCGTGTGTAAATTCGGTCGGTATCGATTCGGGATTGCAGCATTTCGATTTGGTAGGCCATCAACTGAAGCCGACCATCGTATCTGCGACGATATCTGGCCTCAAAAAGCTGCTCAAACACCTGAAACACACCCGAAAAATCGCTCATTTACCCCCGCCTTTCGTCCGTCAAATACCGTTGGTTATCAAACAGTTAACCCGTGGTATTCGTTTTTGCACCCCCGGAAAACAATGGGAACCCGGTTTTACGCTGCTATCAAATGGAGAGCGTAATTTTTCAGGTTCGTTTTGCCATCCAGTTTGAGACCATGAAAACGGAGAGTCATTATAGAGAGGTTCGTATTGCCGTCGAGATAGGCCGACCAGAACAGGCTCTTAGGTCTGGGATCCAGCTGCCTTTTCAGCCTCATTGTCGGCTTGTTCATCAAAATGTTTATATGCCTTTTCGTAGCGGGCTTTGTCGACGGAGGTCATTTTAGCGATGCTGGTCTGACGCAGGTTGCGAAACGGTTTTTCAGCCTGTTGCACGATGTTGAGCAGACCTTTGAGAATCAGCACCCCGCAACGGCGGTAGTGCCCGCTTATTTTTGCACTGGTGCCGCCGGAGCCGATAAAGTCGTCGAGCGGATTATTCGGAGAATCGGCGCTGATTTGACGGCGGAGCATGCGGGAGATGGACTGAGTGTTATCGACCACGGTGTCCATAAAGTTCACAAAAAGCCGGTTTTGCGAAGAGGTTTTATCTGATAAATTGGCGGCTTCGGCATGGCGGCGGGCTTCGCGGAGCAGATACAGCGCCTGTTCGGCCATTTGGCACTGTGTGGTAATTTGTTTTTGCTCTGCAAGCATCCGGATGCGCGCGACCGCTTTTTCGTAGAATACATCACGGCGGGCAAGATGAACCGGCCGGTTGAGATGAAAGGGATCGGCGCTCATAACAAATATGCTAACAGGCAGACCGGTTGGCGGCAATTCTCGAAAAAGACATAGTTTAAGGTGGTAATCGGGAGTGTCTTCGCTAAAATTCGCGCTCAATTTAACCAAACCAAGGCAGGGAGAATAACCATGATTGTAACGACCAAAGAACTGTTTAAACATGCCTACGGCAAATATGCCGTCGGTGCATACAATATAAACAATGCCGAACAGGTGATGGGGTTGTTCCGCGGCAACATGGAAAGCAAAGCACCGTTCATCGTGCAGCTCTCCAAGGGTGCCCGTTCCTATACCGACAAACGTATGCTCGAAGCCATGTTGCGCGCAGCTGATGAAATTTTTCCGGATGCCATCTTTGCCGTGCATCTTGACCACGGCGACGAAAAGACCTGTATGGACTGCATCGATAGCGGTTTTTACAGCTCCGTTATGATTGACGCCAGCCATGCGTCGTTTGATGAAAACATTACCATTACCAAGCGCGTCGCGGATGCCGCACACGCTAAAGGACTCGTAGTTGAGGCTGAACTCGGCCAGCTTGGCGGCGTGGAAGAACATGTATCCGTCAGTGAAGCCGACGCCAAGCTGACCGATCCGGAACAGGCCAAAGAATTTGTCGAACGCAGTGGATGCGACAGCCTTGCCTGCGCCATCGGCACCTCACACGGCGCGTTCAAGTTCAGCGGCTCGCAGGGGTTGCACTTCGACGTACTTGAAGAAATCCAAAAACGCCTGCCGGGCTTCCCGCTCGTCATGCACGGCTCCAGCTCGGTTCCTCAGGACGAAGTTCAACGCATTAATGCCGCCGGCGGTAAGCTGGCCGGAGCCAAAGGCGTGGACGAAAAACAGTTCCTGCCCGCCGCAAAACTTGGTGTAACCAAAATCAATATCGACACCGACGGACGTCTGGTCTGGTGTCGTGTTCATCGCGAAGAATTCATGAAGAATCCTGAAAACTTTGATCTGCGTCCCCCGGGCAAAGTGTTCATGGCTGAGTACGCCAAATACATTACTCACAAGAATATGGCTCTTGGAAGCGCCGGCCAGCTCGACAGCATTCGTGCCAGCCTCAAAAAGTAAGCAGATTAAGTTTTGCTTCGATAACGCCTTCCGCTCGGTCGGGAGGCGTTTTCTTTTGAATTCATTCACCGCTTCAGGTAAACTGCCTATCTTTTACTGTTCGGGAGAATTGAATGTCAGAACTTTCTGTTGTTTCTTTGCTTATCGGTCTGCTTGCTCTGTCGGTCGGGTTGCTTTCATTACTGGTTCCGGCCCGGGTCCGCGCCGGACTGGCTGCATTTCCGCGCAGCATCTGGCCGGGGCGCATTCTGGCCTCCATCGATTTGGTCTGGGCCGCTTATGAACTTTCGCGGATGCACCTCGGTATGTTCGATGCATGGAAAGTCCACCTCTACTGGCTGACACCGGTTGCGATTTATCTTTGCATTAAATATCTCGATGAACTGCTTAGCCCGCGCGCTCTCGGCGGACTTTTTCTGCTGGCCGCCGGCCCTGTTCTTGCCGCTGCCCGCTGGCATCCGTCGGAATGGCGGCTGATCATTACCGTCCTTGCCTATCTTTGGATTGCTTTAGGGCTGCTCTTCCTGCTCTCTCCATGGTGGTTCAGGCGGCTCGTTCCCCGAATTGCCGGAACGAACGACACCACTGTGCGCATCAGCGGCGCAATAAAAGCGCTGGCGGGTCTTGGACTGATTACTCTTGCGCTTCTTGTTTACTGAACGCCATGACACTGGAAACCCTCATCAAACTCACCCAGCGGTTTCTTGCCTACACGGATCGCTACCGGATGGATGGGATATTTCATCCCATGCATCAGCTCAAGCTTGAGCATACCGTTCGCGTTGCCGCCGATGCCCGCACGATCGCCGCCGGTATGAACTGGCCGGAACCGGAACAGCATGTTGCCGAGGCTGTCGGACTTCTTCACGACATTGCCCGCTTTCCCCAGTTCCTGAAGCACCGTTCCTTTGCCGATTCAGACACCGTCGATCACGGTGATCTCGGTGCAGAAACTCTCCGGAGCGAAACCCTGCTTCATGACCTGCGGGATGAATTACGGTCTCTCATTTTCTGCGTCGTTCAGCATCACAACAAAAAGAATCTTCCGCATACCTTAACTGCGTACGAAGAAAAACACCTGCGGCTCATCCGCGATGCCGACCGGCTGGACATCTTCTTTATCTGCTGGAACTCTATTCATACCGGACACATTCATAAGCATCCCGAAATCAGTATGAACCTCGATTTCACCGGAGCGCCGTCTGATACGGTTTTGGATCAATTTGAGCGCGGAGAAAAGATTGACTACCGCAACCTGAAAAGCATGGCCGACCGGTTTGTTCTCCAGCTCAGCTGGATGCACGACCTCAGCTATGACTTCACCAAGCGGCTTGTCCGCGAACGCGGCATCCTTGAAAAATTCATTGAAGTTCTGCCGGTCAAAACCGACCGCCTTCTAAACTGCTTCGAAAAAACCGCTGTATTTCTTGCGGGGGTTTGACGTTTTCCAAGGTTTGGAAAAAAGAACGCCGGATTTTCCAAACATTGGAAAAAACCGGCGTACTGTTTTTAGAGCCTGGAAAACTCAGGCTGTCAATACTTCGACGAGGGCGGCTTCCTGCTGAACGCCGATGAAGTCGCGGACTTTTTGTCCGTTTTTGAAGAGAATCAGCGTCGGGATGGAACGCACACCGAACTGTGCAGCGATCGCCGGGTTTTCGTCTACATTCAGTTTGGCAATGACCGCTTTGTCACCGACTTTATCGGCCACTTTGTCGAGAATCGGTCCCTGCATTTTGCACGGGCCGCACCACGGTGCCCAGAAATCGACCAGTACAGTTCCGGACGCGGTCGTATTGGCAAAATCGGCGGCGGTGAGTTCTTTAACTTTGTCGGACATAAGCTTCTCCTGTTTCGTTCTAATTAATTCCGACTATAGCGCTTGGGTATATGGTGGGCAAGGACAGGATTCAGACATTAAAGAGAAATTCAACGACGTCACCGTCCTGCATCACGTAATCTTTTCCTTCCGTGCGCATCAGCCCTTTTTCGCGGCAGCCGGCCTCACCGCCATACGTGATGTAGTCGTTGTAGGAAATCACCTGCGCACGGATGAAGCCGCGTTCGAAATCGGTATGAATCACGCCCGCTGCCGCGGGCGCTTTCCATCCGCGGTGAATTGTCCACGCATGGACTTCCTTCGGCCCGGCGGTCAGATAGCTGATCAGGCCGAGGGTGTGGTAGCCGGTGCGGGCAATCTGGCCGAGTCCGCTTTCCGTCACGTTGTATCCCTTGAGAAATTCGGCCGCCTCTTCTTCGTTCATGCCGATCAGATCCTCTTCCATCTTCGCGCAGATTTTCACGGTGTCGGCACCTTTGGAGTCGGCATAGGCGCGGACGGCTTTCACATAGGCGTTGTCTTCCGCCATGCCGGATTCGTCCACGTTAGCGCAATAGATGATTTTCTTATCCGTCAGCAACGGCGACTCTTTCAGGAAGGCCTGAATGTCGTCGGTGTCGTGCTCCGCAAAACTGACGGCGGGTCTGCCTTCACCAAGATGAGCCATCAGGCGTTTGACGGCGGCCAGCTGCTCGGCAATTTTCTTATCGTTGCGCGCCAGTTTTTCCATCCGCTGCGCGCGGGTTTCCAAGGTTTGGAAATCGGACAGGATCAGCTCGGTTTCAATCACATCGATATCACGCTGCGGATCGACGGAGCCGTCCACGTGCACCACATTTTCATCCTCAAAGCAGCGGATCACGTGGAGCAGGGCATCGGTTTCGCGCACATTGGCGAGGAACTTGTTGCCAAGCCCTTCGCCGCGGCTCGCGCCCTTCACGAGGCCCGCGATATCCACAAAATCGACCGTGGCATACACCACTTTTTTTGGATGAGCCATCGTCGCCAGTTTATCCACCCGCGGATCGGGAACCGGCACAATCGCCTTGTTCGGTTCAATCGTACAGAACGGATAGTTGGCGGCCTCCGCGTTCTGTGCGCGCGTCAGCGCGTTGAAAATCGTCGATTTTCCAACGTTTGGAAGACCCAGAATACCAATGCTCAAACTCATAGCTTTACTCCGTAAAAGCCGGAGAAGTTAGCCGCAAAAGAGCGCGAAGACCACAAAAAAGGGGCGCTTTATTGCGCGGCGGCGTAAGCCGTGGCGGTGCGGGCGGCTTCAAAAACTTTTTCGCGCAGTTCGGCGAGGCGCGGGGCGTCGGAGGAAAGCGCCGTAAGAACTTCCTGTTCGTTGAGCTCCTTCGGCTCTTTGATCGCCAGCGCTTCGAGCGCTTTGGTGAAGGCCTGTTTTTCCAAACCTTGGAAACGGATTTCTTGCGGAATGCGTTCGATCAGGTCGCGGTAATCCGCAATGACCGGGCTCCACGTTTCGGAATCCTCGAAGCGGTTGAAGACCTTGTCCGATTCTTCCCAGTAGGGGCTTTTTTTCCCGGCCAGCAGAGAGAAGAAAGAGGCGGCCAGTTTCTGGGCGATACCTTCTTCGCCGCCAATCGGCCTTTTTGGAAAAAGCAGCTTTTCATGTTTTTCGATCAGCGTGTGCAGAATGGCTTCAAAGCAATAAACCGTTTCCGTTTTCGGCGGTTTTCCGCCGAGCAGTCCAACAACTTCTTCCTGCACTTTTTCAATTTCTGCCAGTTTCAGCTCGGGATCGACCACCAGAAACGTTTCGCCGCTTTTTTTGTGTTCGTAAACGCGGATTTTGGTTTTGTCTTCGCGAATCTGGACATTCTTTTCAACCAGAATTTTTTTCCGTTCGAGCATAACCGCCAGAATATAGATGGCGTTGGTGTCGTCGGCGTCTTCTTTGGCGACCATTTTGCGCAGGAGCGTTTCGGCACTTTCCTTCTTCACTACTTCGGTTGGTGGAGGAGGAACGCGGAAAACACTTTTCCAGGCGCTGAGGCCGTGGTCGAGGTTGTGTTCGTTCCACCAGGAAAGTTTGTAGTCTTCGCGTACGTATTCACCGTCCATGAAAAGCAGGCGGGTCATGATCTTCTCTTTGTCGGCAAACGGCTCATTCGTTCCGGCACAGAGGTCAGAACGTCGTTTAATTTGCCAGCTTTCTTCGCGTACGGTTGACATAAGGGCAACAGGTTACAAGGCTGACTGCCTTTTTCAATTTAATTGCGGAGGAGCGATGAATTTTCGCGGAAATAAATGATGCCGCTCCATACGGTAAGAAGGGTGACTCCAAGGCCTGTCCACCATACCAGTTGCCAGAAGAGAACGCTTTCCAGAAAACTCCACGGATAAATCCAGTAAAACGCCTGCAGCAGCAGGATCGTGCTGATGAAGACCATCTGCCAAATGGTCTTCTGTTTGCCCCAGATTCCGGCGGAAAGGACGACGCCTTTGTCGATGGCCAGCAGACGCAGTCCGGTCACCATCATTTCACGGGAGATAATCAGTGTGACCATCCACGCGGGCATGACGCCCAGTTCAACGAAACCGATAAATGCGGCGGCGGTAAGGACTTTGTCAGCCAGCGGATCCATCAGTTTGCCAAAGGCGGAACAGCCGTACACCTTGCGGGCGAGGTGTCCGTCGAGCGCATCCGTCAGTGCAGCAATGCCAAAGACCAATGTGGCGGCAATTGGCGCGCCGGGAAAGGAAATACTCAGACAGAGCATAAAAACGCCAGCCAGGACGAAGCGGCTGACCGTGAGAAGATTCGGCGGATTCATTTTCATCGGGAACTTTCAATTTTTCCGGGCTCAACAAGGTAGAGATCAGGCAGCGCGCCATCAAGGAGTGTTCGGGAGACGGCCTCCGTCGGCGGTGCCGGAGTTTCGGCCGTATGGCGGCGCGCGCAGTTGGAAATGCTGATGATCAGAACAATCATCACCAGCAGGCCGGCAATACCTGCGGCGAGGAGGCGGATGTCTTTGACCGGCGGGATTCTCTTCCAAACCTTGGAAAACAGCCGTGCGGGGACGCCAAACCAAGCCATCGGATGAAAATTAACAGGAAGCCATTTGAGGTTGAAAGAAAAGGGAACCGGCGGGCAGGAGTTTTTTTGCAACTGGCTTTTTTCGTCCATTAACGGTTTCGGGCCAGGGGCGTGAAGCAGAAGATATTCTTCTACAAGCGGCTCCGGACTGAGTCCGAGATATTCGGCATAGAGACGGATGAATCCCTTGGCGTACATTGGCGCGGCCATGACGGAAAAATCATCGGCTTCCATGGCGATAATCATTTTTGTCAGTATTTTCGTCGCAACGCCGGCGTCATGTTCACTGACTCCTTTGGCTTCGCGTGCGGCTTTCAGCTGCTGTCCGAGTGTCGCCATGGTTATTCCTCCGGGTTGAGCTCCTCTTCATCACTGTCAAATTCCTGAGAAGCTTCTGCTTCGGAAGGTAAATCCTCATTAGTGCTGCCGCCGTGTTCGGGGATTTCGCCGTCGAGGTCGATTAGAATATCGCGCGGACCGGTTTCAGTCGGCGGTCCGATAATTCCTTTTTCTTCGAGAATATCCATCAGGCGGGCTGCGCGGTTATAGCCGATTTTCAGTCGGCGCTGGAGCGAAGAGGTGGAAGCACGCTTGGTGCTGCGAAGCACTTCAATAGCCGATTCGAGCAGGTCGTCGCTTTCGTCCATATCCGGCAGCTCGGGACGGTTGTTTTCGATTTTTTGTTTAATCTCGGTAATAAACTCCGGTGCGCCCTGTGTGCGGATGAAGTCGGTGACGCGGTGCATTTCGCCGTCGCTTGTCCACGTCCCTTGCAGGCGAACCGGCTTGTTTTTACCGGGTGGCAGATAAAGCATATCGCCTTTGCCGAGCAGTTTTTCGGC
>JBAYVX010000043.1:0-11278 GCA_041674365.1 Kiritimatiellales bacterium
ACTTAGCAAAAACCAGTACGCCGGAAGTTTCCCGGTCGAGCCGGTGAACAATGTAAATCCGGTTTCTTGATTTCGGATTTCCCCGGCGCACATAGTCGTTCAGCAGAGAGTGCGCCGTGGTGCAGGAACCCCTGCTGTCGCTCATGGTTAAAAGGCCGGCGACCTTATCAACAACAAGAATATCCCGATCCTCATAGAGAATCGTCAGTCCCTTCGGCTCAAATTTTTTCAGGGGGTTCTTAAAGGTTTTCTGTTTTTCGTTCATTACAGTGCCTAGGTCAGTAAAAAGGGAGTTGTGATCACCGCACGGGTCTATGAATACCGGATAGAATCGAAGATCAAAGGAATAATAAGGAAATTTAACAGGAAGGAAGAAAGTTCGGGATTCCAAACCTTGGAAAAATTTAGACTTAAAATGGTCTGACAGAGTCCGGATTTTCCAATGTTTGGAAAAGAGGCCTATTTCGCTGTCCAGGGTCTTGACTTAGCGGACGATTTCTATACCTTAGTCGCCTCTTAATTCCGGCGTAGCTCAATGGTAGAGTAGGTGACTGTTAATCACTTGGTTGCTGGTTCGAGCCCAGCCGCCGGAGCCACTTTTTTGACCGCCTTATTCGGCAATCCTTCAGATTCTTCGTTTGCGGCGAAGATCGGCGATAAACCACCGTTCAACCTTTTCGCGTGCCCACGGTGTCTTGCGCAGAAACGTCAGACTCGACTTGATCGACGGATCGAGCTGAAAGCAGCGGATTCGAATGCGCTCGCCCATCTTCTTCCAGCCGTGATCCTCCACCAGCCGAAGAAGAATTTTCTCCAGCGTCATCCCGTGCAGCAGATCGCGAGGATGTTCAGCGGGCGAGGTCATGCCGTGGGGCTTATTTTTTTAAAAGCGCGGTTATTACCTGTTTAATAATGTCCAGAAGCGAGTTCGCATCGACATCGGCGGTATTATCGCTGATCTCTGGCTGGGCGAAAAAACGTTTCGAAAGCTCCTCTTTAATTACATCACGCTTTCCTTTTTCCAATAACTCTAAGTATGGATCAACCGCAGCCAGTTCAAGTTGCATTTTCCGGTATCGGCGTTCGGTAGTTCGGTGTTTATTTGATTCTTTTACGGCATAAAAAGCAGGAATGGTCAGGGTAAAGGTTGTGATGGCTCGTACTGCAAGTAGCCTCCAATCGATGGTGTCGATGTGTAGGGCTATTTCTATAGTCCGATAGGCACCGTAAATTAATGCACACATGAAAATAAGAGCAATGCCGCGAAAAACTTCTGCGGCGATTTTTTCTTGAGATGCATATTTTCCGTAACCTCCAGATACCGCGACGTTTGTTGAGACATCAAGCACTTTAGCGGCGGCGTTCTTTTTATTTTCCATTTCAGTGATGAGTTGGTTGCCCTGTGCATTAAGTTTTGTAGAGAGGTTGGATAGCGTGGTCTTTTGATCTGTTACGAGATTTTTGATCTCATTCGTGATCGTCTCTCTGAATTTTTCAAGCTGGGTCTTCAGATTGGTTTCAGTTACCACGACCTCTTTTCGCCGCGCTTCTTGTGCATCGGAGAACTGTTTTTGGAACTCTGAAATAGCGGTATCAAGCCGGCTCTTTTGCGAGTCGATGGTTTTGTCGAGCTGATCAAGCCGTTGAGTCGAAAGAACCATGTCGTTTTGGATTTTTTTGAGAGACTCTGAACTCGTTTTTGCCTGATTGGACAATGAAGCTATCAGGCCTTCGACCGCTGTTCCCAACGATTTTATAGACTCTGTGTATTGAGCGGCAGTCTCTGGAAGAGCGAATGGCGGTATAAGTTGGACAAGGATGTCTGCTTGCCCGTTGGCACTTTGTAGATGCGTTACATTTTCAGTTTTTATAAATTGTTCCAGTTGCGGTCGAATTTGCGCAAGTGGCGCATGGAGTTTATCTAAAAACCCTTTGACTGTGCATTCCGGGGTCAGTGCATGAACGTAGGCAGAAAACGTTTTTAAAACGATGATGAGTCGGTTGAATGATGAAAGAATATCCTCGTCCTGAGTCTTGATGGAGGCCGCATCTAATAGGGTAATGATATTTGCGAGTTCTGTATGAAGGGGATGCTCGTCAAATTGTTTTCGCCATTTATTCATATCTCTCTCCTGAAGACTTCCTTGTTGCGAAGGAGCATAGGCAAATTTCCAAACATTGGAAGAAATCTTTCCAATGTTTGGAAAGGCGCGCTATTTGGCGGGCGTCCACCGCGCGAAAGCACCACTTGGTAAAGGCATGACGCCGGGTTTTCCGGTGAGGGTCATTTCGCCGCAGTCGGTGGTGCCGCCTAAATCTTTGAGCCATTGCGTGAGCAGATTTTGCAGGATCATGGGCGAGTATTCGGGCGTGTGGCAGCTGAGCAGGATAAAGGCGGGGTTGTCCGATAGCAGGTCGCGGCAGAGAGTCAGCAGTTCAGGCAGCGCTTCCTGGATTTTGAAGACCTCGCCTTTTTTTCCGCGTCCGAAGGAGGGCGGGTCGAGGATGATGCCGTCGTAGCGCCGCTCGCGTTTGATTTCGCGGCGCAGAAAGCCGATGGCGTCGTCGACGATCCAGCGGATCGGCGCCTCTTTGAGTCCGTTGAGCGCCGCGTTTTCGCGCGCCCATTCGACCATTCCTTTGGAGGCGTCGAGGTGGCAGACTTCCGCGCCGCCCTGCGCGGCGGCCATCGTCGAGCCGCCGGAGTAGGCGAAGAGGTTGAGCACGCTGACCGCGCCCGCTTGATCTTTGCGTTTCTGGACGGTTTCACGGATCCATTTCCACATGACACGCTGTTCGGGAAAAATTCCGAGATGGCCGAAGTCGGTGGAGGAGAGTTTAAAGGTGATGCCGGCGACGGTGATATTCCACTGGTCGGGCAGGTTGTGGCGGTTATGCCAGCGGTTGCCGCCTTCGCGGTCGAACCCGGCGGAGACATTGCGCCAGATTTCTTCGTCCAGGGTCTGGTGCCAGGCGGCCTGTCCGGCGGGGCGGACGAGCGTTACGTCGCCGAAGCGTTCCAGCTTGCGGCCGTCGCCGCTGTCGATCAGTTCATAGTCGTCGTTCATGGGGAGGGAGTCTAAGGACGAAACCTGAAACCTGAAAGCTGAAAGTCGAAGGTCAGGCGCGGAATGTGGGAAGAAGACCCTCTGTTATTATGTCTCTGACGCGAGAACGGTTGCCAGTGTGCAGGCTTCGAGGTAGCGCGGAATGTCCACGTACTCGTTGAGGTCGTGAGCGTGATGGTTCCCGGCATCAAAGGTGATGGTCGGAATGCCTTTTTCGTTCAGGATGTTGGCGTCGAGCCCGGCGCTGATTACCTCTGTGTAGGCCTTGCGGCCTGCCAGCGGAGCAGCCTTCAAAAAACGTTTCACGACCGGTTCGCCGGTTTTTAACCGGAAGCTGCGGTAGTCGCTGGCGGTGATGAAATCAACCGATCCGCATTCGCCTTTGTTGTTCTTCAGTTCGTGTGCTGCCTTTTCGAACGCCTTTTTCCAAACATTGGAAAATTTCTTCAACGAAGCCGGATTGTGACTGCGGCATTCGCCGGTCACGAGCAGATTGTCCATCACCTGATTATCCGCTTCTCCGCCTTGAAGCGTACCGACATTGGCTGTTCCCTTACACGATCCTTTATTGATCCGCCCGAACCAGCCGTTGGCTTTCAGCCACGCAATGGCGTTGGCCGCGATGATGGCCGATGAAACGCCGCCTTCGGGGTTTACCGCCGCGTGGACGCTCTTGCCGCGCACGGTCGCTTTCCAGCGGATGGCGCCAAGCGCACCGATCACGCCACCGCGCTCGCCGCTTCCGTCGAGGTTGAAGCACATCACCGGATTGCCGCCGTCTGACGGCTCAAACGCTTTGGCTCCGTGCAGTCCGTTTTCTTCGCCGACGGTGAAGAGCAGGGTAATCGGCGGATGCGGCAGATCATTTTTCAGAATCGTTTGCGTCATCGTCACCACGGCGGCCACCGACGCGCGGTTGTCGCCGCCGAGACCGGTTTTACCTTTTGGCACGATCCGGTTGCCTATTTTGACTGGCACCGCGCCGCGGCAAAGCGGCACTGTGTCCAGGTGTGCTGAAAACATGATGCGCGGCGCTTTGACAGTGCCGGGGATTTTCACAATCAGATTGCCGACGGTAAAACCTGCCGGCAGACGTTTCAGTCCGGCGTGACGCATCCATTGCGGCTTGCATCCTGCTGCCAGAAGTTTCTGCTTCACTGCGTCGGCCGCCGGCCCTTCGCCGCCGCTCGGGCCGTCCTCCGCCAGCAGGTCCATCAGGTTTGAAATCGCTTGATCCTTGTTGATTCCTGTTTTCATAGTTTTGTTGTCCCTCAAGCGGTTTAAATTCGGAATCCGAATATCGAAGCACGAAACAAATTTTTAAACTCAAAATTCGAATTTGTTTCGGATTTCGGGTTTCGTGCTTTGAATTTTTATTTGGGCTTTAGCCCAGGTCGACTCCTCGTTCAATTTCGCCCGCTTTGCGCAGTTCGCGTTTTACAATTTTCCCCGCCGCATTTTTCGGGAGCTCTTTCATAAAAATTACTTTTCTCGGCACTTCGTGGAGTCCGAGATGCTTCCGGCAGAAAGCACGGATATCACTTTCCAATGGTTGGAAGTTTTCTTTGAGCGCAATGTACGCTACCGGCACCTCGCCATGCAGTGGATGCGGCTGGCCGACAACGGCGGCTTCATGAACCGCTTCGTGCTTATAGAGAATTTCTTCGACGACGCGCGGATAGACGTTCATGCCGTTGACGATGACCATGTCTTTGATGCGGTCAACGATGTAGAAGTAATGGTCTTCGTCCTCGGTGCCGAGGTCGCCGGTGCGGAACCATTCGCCGAAGAATGATTTTGCCGTTTCTTCGGGCTGTTTCCAGTAGCCTTTCATTACGTTGGGGCCGCGTACGCAGATCTCACCGATTTCGCCGTACGGTTTTTCCGCCCCGTATTCGTCCATGATTTTCATTTCGACACCGGGAATGGACGGGCCGACCGACTGCTGTTTACGTCGTCCTTCAATCGGATTGACGCAGGTGACTGGCGAGCATTCGGTCGGGCCGTCGCCTTCATAAATCAGCACACCGAACCGTTTCTCGAACTGTTGCATGACTTCCATGGGCATGGCGGCTCCGCCGGAAATACAGAAACGCAGTTTGGCGATTTGCTTCGTGTGCTTTTCCGGAAGGCGCAGGAGCAGGCTGTACATACTGGGTACGCCAAGGAAAATCGTTGCGCCGGTTTGTTCGATGATGTCTGCCGTGTGTGCCGGTTCAAATTTCGGAACGGGAACGAGCGAGCAGCCGTTGAGGAGAGGGATAATCATGCCGGCCATCGCAGCAAAGGCATGAAACATCGGCAGAACAACAAGAAACCGTTCTTCGCGTATGCGCGGTTTCAGGGCTTTTGTGGCGCACAGTGCGTCGGAAACCAGATTACGGTGCGTGAGCATGGCGCCCTTCGGATGTCCCGTTGTGCCGGAGGTGTAGATGATGACTGCGACGGAATCGCTGGGGATTTCCGATTGCAGATTTTTGATTTCCGATTGCAGATTTTTGATTTCCGATTGCAGAAAATCTGGGAGTTCTTTCTCCACGCAGATGAATTTTCCAATCATTGGAAGATTTCCCCTAATCGCTTCGACCGCAGGGGAAAAGGGCTCGAAGTAAATCAGCATTTTGACTTCGGCATCGTTGAGAATGTATTGAACCTCTTCCGGGCTGTAGAGCAGATTGATCGGGACGCCGGTTGCACCGGCTTTCTGGATGCCGAGATAGAGGGCAACGAAGATGGAACTGTTGAGTCCGTAGAGGCCGATGTGATCGCCCGCTCGTATGCCGCGAGTGAGCAGGCCGGAGGCAATGCGATCCGAGAGGGCGTCGAGTTCGGCGTAGGAAAGAGGGCGATTCGGGTCAATAATGGCGGGGCGGTCTGAAAATTTTGCGGCGGCCTCACGAAAATGTTCAGGGAATGAGCGCGTTTTCATGCCACACACGATAACGAAGCGTCCGCCTGCCGACAATTTCCAAGCATTGGAAAAACAAAGGGCAGTTTTTCCAATGTTTGGAAAAATGACTATTCGGAAGGAAGTGTAATTTTGAATTCAGCGCCGCCGCCGGCTGAACTACCAACGGCGATGGTTCCTCCGTGTGCATCGATGATCTGTTTGGTAATGGCCAGACCCAGCCCGGTTCCGCCTGATTTTCCGCAGGTAACGAAAGGCGTAAACAGCTTGTCGGCGATCTCATCCGGAATCCCGGAGCCGTTGTCGGAGACCGTGATGATGATATTTCTTTTCTCTTTTTCCATGGAAATGATGATTTCTGAATCCGAACGTTTTTTGCCGCTAAACGCCTCAACGGCATTATTGGTCAGATTAAATAATACCCGGTACAGTTTCGAATAATCTCCTTTGAACGGAAGGTTTTCGGGGCAGTGAACCGTCAGTTTTACGGTTTCTTTTTCGCAAATCGGCTGAATTTTCTTTTTAACTTCGTTAACCAGTTCCCTGCCATCCATGGGGGATTTTTCTGATTTTTTATTCCCTGTGTAGTCGAGGATATCTTTGGCCAGCGCCAGACCGTTGCGGGCTGAGTCCTTGATGAGACCCAGAGTTTCGAGTACGAATTCGCGGTCTTCGATGCTGTCGACAATCATATCAATGGCCGTTTCGATGGCGCCGATGGAATTTTTGAGATCATGGACGATCATGCTGGTGGCTTCCCCGATGGCGGAGAGTTTTTCCTGCCGCAGAAGTTTGTCCTGCAATCCGACATTCTGAATGGATTGCATCGCCTGTTCGAGAAACAGCCGGACCAGATAGGTTCTTTCCTGATTGAGCGGCCTTCCTCCTTTATCAAAGACTGCGAGAACTCCGTATTTATGAAGGTTGAAATAGGCATATTCATCATTCTGATACATCTCATCATCCGAAAGTTCCGGAATATTGCAGAGATAACGGCAGGAAATGTCTTCGTCACACAGGTTTCCGGTAGCCAGCAGTTTTTGGTATGTTCCTTCTTTCCTCAGGGCAATCAGAGCCGAGTGAGCCCCTATCAGGTACGATACCTGTTCAAGAATATTTTTTAAGAGGGGCTCCATTTGCCATTGCTGCGCCCGGAGTTTGGAGATGGTTTGGATTAAGTTCTCGAGGGTTTGGATCTTATTCCATTCGTAGACTGCTTTGGTTGCAATCTGCTCGATTTCTTCGACAGAAAACGGCTTGCAATGGTAACTCACATTGGTTCCTACCGAGGTAACGATTTCTTCAATGCTGTGATCTGAATAGGCTGTGACAAAAATAATTTCACACCGTTGGTCAATTTCCCGCAGATGACCCACAGTTTCCAGTCCGTCCCAGCCGGGCATACGCATGTCCACAAAAATTGCGGCATATGGGCGCTTTTTCTCGAGAGCGGTTTTAACCATTTCATAGCCGTTCTGGCCGTTGGAGGCTTCGTCGAATTCAAAGTTAAATGTTGCGGAGGATCTTTTTGTTTCTCCGGAGGACTGACTTTTTTTCCCACTGAAAAGTATTGTGCTGGCTTCTGCCAGTTGTGCTGCAGCTTCAGCTCCCGAATTAGCGGGTTGCAGGATTTCACGGAAACTGTTTCTTACCCCCTCGTCGTCATCAATAATCAATATCCGGGTGTTGAATTCCTGTTTCATAATGGCTTGTTCCTTTTTTTGTTTAGAATCGGCAGCGTTATGGTCGTCATGGCACCGGCGTGTTTTCCCTTGCTTTCAATGGACATCGTTCCGTTATGGGATTCAATGATAGAACGGCACTCGTGCAGCCCGATGCCGGATCCGCTGGATTTAGTGGTAAATCCCCGGGTGAAAAGTTTTTCGCCGGTTTCCGGGTCAAACCCGATTGCGTTATCTAGAAATACAACCCGGATGTCGTTTTTCGTTTCATCCAGCATAATGTTAATATCCAGCCTCCGGTCGTCCTTCGCTTCTTCGTCATCAAAGGCTTCATAGATATTTTTGATGATATTCAGAAATACCCGGATCAGCCGGGTTTGATCGCCGGCAACAGTCAGGTTCTTATCTGCGGAGGTCAGGTTTATTTTGATGTTTCGTTTCTGGATACTGCTGGCGAGCATGACAAGCGTATCGTTAATAATGGTTGTTAGATTGATTTCTGTTGCCAGCGGTGAAGATTTTTCTCTCATGTAATGCCGCTGGAGATCCAGTACGGAGCAGACATGTCCGACGGCCGCTGCAATTTTCTCAAAAGATTCAATGTGACGGGCGTTTCGTTCCTCAAAAGAGGTCGTCAGTGCGGTAATAAACCCGCTCAATGCCTGTTGCTTTTCTTTTCCAAAAACACGGATCAGTTCCTGTTCATTTGTAACAAAAAGTTCGTGCAGTTGATGAAGCGACTTGATTTCCGGCCATCTCTTTTCAACCTGCGGTTTTAAAACGTACGCGCTGATTCCCGTCAGCGCATTTCCGATGTCATGGAGCATGTTGTTGACCATTTCAACCCGACCGTGCTGCAAGGCGGCTTCTTCAGCGGTTTTCTGCGCGGTTTTTTCTTCGGAAATATCCCGATAGCTTTTAATTACACCGATTACTTTGCCGCTTGAATCGATGTATGGGGCGATGGTAACCAGATAAGGCGTCTCCTGGCCTTCCTTGGAATGTACCGCTTCTTCTTTGGTGTATTTTTTTCCGGTTCTCAGTACTTTTTGCAAGGAACAGTCCGGGGTGAAACATTCCTTTTCCGGAACAACCTCATAACACTTTTTCCCTCTGAGCTCTTGCGTCCGGTCTTTGAGTTGTTTGAGTGGCCTGTTTGCGTAAATAATATTAAAGTCGCAGTCAATAACCCGGATTGCGTCACCGGAAGCATCAAGGATTTGCCGAATGTCGTTTTCCAGCGCCTCATGTTTTTCCAGCTCAATGGAAATTTCTTTAGTTTTTGTTTTAACCAGCTCTTCCAGATGTTCGTGATATTCCTTCAGTTCCCTTTCCGCATTTTTCTTGTCGGTTATGTCCTGCCAGGCGGAATTAAACATTTTTTTGCCGTCAATCGTAATGGCAGTAAGAGAGACTTCCACCGGGAACACTTCGCCGGTCGTGCGTTTGTGATACCACTCGAAACAATGGAATCCGTTTTTTTCAGCCAGCGAAATCATTTCATGCGCTTTTTCGGAAGACAGCCTGCCGTCGGGCTGGTATTCCGGAGACAGTTCCCCTGGACGGGCTTTCAATATCGCTGTCTTGTCTTTAGCCTTCAACATTCGGACGGCGCTCTCATTGCAATCAATAAAAACACCGTCACACAGCGTAAGCATGGCCTCCGCCGATGCTTCGAAAAATGTCCGGTATGCATTTTCCTTCCTAAGCCGCTCATTAGCCGCTTCGAGTTTTTTTGATTCCTCCAGAAACGACGTTTCCGAAACAGTCAACAATTCTTCCAGAGCACTGATTGTTGATTCAAGCTGAACGATTTTACCTTGCGGAGCATCCATAAAAACTTTCGGACTTTTCTGGCGGACGGTTATTCAGAAAAAATTTTGTCTTCAAAGGGAAGAATCAGCATTTTCAGGTTAAGTGCCAGTGTGTTGAACAGGTTTGCAACATCCTGGCTTATCGGAGTTCTCGAAAAAAGTATTATAGTAAACACGTTGCCGGAAGGAAGAATGCCTCCAAATCCAAGCACGGACTTAACGCCATACGGTTCTACGAAATCGTCCTGTGCAGGAATGTAAGGGCTGCCCAGCGCATCCGGGACATAGAATATATTAAATGTTTTTTTGGACAAATCCGCCAGCAGGTTGGGGTCGGGATTAATCACGGTTTTTACGTCAAGCCCCATTTGTTTAATCAGATTACGCATCATGGGAATGCGGTTGACAACTTCCTGGCTGGGCAAGGGAATGGCTTGGTGTCCCGACGATTTTTTTCTGTCCCCCCATGCATCTTCAATTCCTGCGCTTGCCAGCAGCGTCAGGCATTTAAAAGATTCGGATTCCGGTTTTTCCTGCAGCAGTTTAGCCGCAAACTCCTGTAACGGTTTGGGCAGCATATCTGCATTGTGTGTCTTGAAAAAACGAATCAGCACGCAGGATTTTTCTCCGGTCTGCTGGTCGATAAAATTATCAAAAAAATAATTCACGAACTCGGTAGCGACCTCCTCCATACTGTTGGCGGCTACCCCCAATGCGCGGGTTTCTATTCCGCATTGAACGATATCGCTCATTTTCAGGCTGGCGAAGTCATACATATTTCCTCCTTCGTTGAAGGCAGGATATCAGCTGACAGATAAACTTCAAATATACATTGCCTGTTTGTTTGGTTTTTATTGTCAGGTAAAGCCTTACTCAAATCCGGGCGGGCTCAACCTCGGGCTTAGGAAAGGAAGAGGGAAATACGTTGTCATCAGGGCGCGGGATGGATATTTTACGGACTTCAAAGGAGAAATTATGTCGATTACCGCTTTGAGTCCGCTTGACGGACGTTATGAATCGAAAGTCGCTGAACTGCAGGATGCGTTCTCGGAGTACGCGCTCATCCGTTGCCGTGTGCTGGTCGAAGTCCTCTGGCTGAAAGCCCTTTGCGCCGAGAAAGGCATTCCCGAATGCCGCCCGCTGTCGAAAGAGGAATCTTTGCAACTCGACGCGATTATTATCGGCTTCACGCCGGAAGAGGCGGAAAAAGTTAAAGCCATCGAGAAAACCACCAACCATGATGTCAAAGCGGTAGAATATTATTTGAAAGAAAAAGTTGCGGGCACTTCGCTCGACGAACTCGGTGAGTTTTGGCATTTCGCCTGCACCTCCGAAGACATTAATAATCTCTCGCACGCGCTCATGCTCAAGCAGGGCCGCGAAATGCTGGCCGCCGAACAGAACAGGCTGATCGCCGACCTCACCGCTAAAGCAAAACAATGGAAGGCTGTTCCGCTGTTGGCCCGCACGCACGGCCAGACCGCTTCGCCGACCACCGTCGGCAAAGAACTGGCTGTTTTTGTCAGCCGCCTGCGCCGCGCGGCACAGGTTTTCCAAACCTTGGAAATCCGCGGCAAACTCAACGGTGCCGTCGGCAACTACAACGCGCATCTCAGCGCCTATCCGGATGTCGACTGGCCCGCACTGACCAAAGGCATCATCGAAGGCGAATTGGGTCTTGTGCAGAATCCGTTCACCACGCAGATCGAGCCGCACGACTACATGGCCGAACTATTTGACGCCCTTGCACGTTTCAACACCATCCTGCTCGATTCTGACCGCGACATCTGGACCTACATCTCTTTC
>JBAYVX010000044.1:0-10843 GCA_041674365.1 Kiritimatiellales bacterium
ATTGCCGATTTTCGATTTCCGATTGATGATTGGGTTGTTTCCAATTTGCCTCTCTCGTTGGTCGTTGCCGTCGCTTCGCGCCGGCCTCTGCCTTCGGCGGTCAAGTTTCCAGTTTCAAATTTCAGGGATATCACCACCTTCATACTGAGCATGAAACTCCGCAGCAAACAGTTCGAGGCGGCCAGCACCAATGGCATCCCTCATCCCGGTCATCAGTTCCTGATAGTAGTGCAGGTTATGGCGGGTGATGAGCATCGGACCGAGCATTTCATCGCACTTGAGCAGATGGTTGATATAAGCGCGGGAAGTTTTGCGGCAGGTGTAACAGGTGCAGTCCGGGTCGAGCGGACGCGGATCGTCGGCGTGGCGCGCATTCATGAAGTTGATGGTTCCTCGCCGCGTGAAGGCCTGCGCCGTGCGGCCTGAGCGGGTCGGCAGAACGCAGTCGAACATATCGACGCCGCGCAGCACCGCGCCGACCAGATCCGACGGTTTACCGACGCCCATCAGGTAGCGCGGCCGGTCACCGGGCAGATGCGGAATGGTTTTTTCCAATGTTTGGAACATCAGCTCCTGCCCTTCGCCGACTGCGAGGCCGCCGATGGCATAGCCGTCGAAGCCGATCGCCTTGAGCGCTTCGGCAGATTCGGCGCGCAGTTCGGGATAGATGCTTCCCTGAACAATGCCGAACAGACCGTAGCCGTCGCGCTGTTTGAAGGCATCTTTGGAGCGCTGCGCCCAGCGCATCGAAAGGCGCATCGATTCGGCGGCGGTTTTTTCGTCGGACGGGAACGGGGTGCATTCGTCGAAAGCCATCGAAATGTCGGCGTCGAGCAGATACTGGATCTCCATCGAGCGCTCCGGCGACAGGTGGTGCCGGCTGCCATCGACGTGCGACTGGAAGGTGACGCCCTCTTCGGTAATTTTCCGAAGTTTGGAAAGCGACATGACCTGAAAACCGCCGGAATCGGTGAGAATCGGTTTATCCCAGTTCATGAATTGGTGCAGTCCGCCGAGCGCGGCAACGCGTTCGGCGCCGGGGCGGAGCATCAGGTGGTAGGTGTTGCCGAGCAGAATCTGCGCGCCGGTCTCCGCAACCTGTTCAGGAAGCATTCCTTTAACAGTTGCGGCCGTGCCGACCGGCATAAAGGTGGGCGTATCAATTTCACCGTGCGCCGTCGTGATTTTTCCCCGCCGCGCCGCACCGTCCTGTACCAGTTTTTGATATTCAAATTTCATCGGGCAGAGAATACGGGATTTTTAACCACGAAAAACACAAAATACACGAAAAGGAGATGAATTTAGATGAAACCGCGAAAGAACACACAGAACGCAAAATGGGAGGTAGAGTATGGACAAAATCATTGCCGACAAAATCATGAATCAAAAAAACGTGAAAGAGGGTTTCCTCGAGGCAGAATGATGAAGAGATTTTCCTTTTTCTCCCGAATCGATTAAAAAGTCCAAGTTCACGTTGTTAAGAAAACGAACGAAATCTTTTTGCTGAATAAACTGTTCGCTAAAAGGAAAAATCAAATGAGCGCCTCTTGGATTTCCATACTGTTCGGTCTTGTCGGAGTCTTGGGCGGCTCTTTGATTTCGATTTGGATGACTCGCCATTCTATTCGTTTCTCCGAGACACTAAGAATCGTGGCGCTTCTCAAGGATCAGTTTCGGATGTGCCTGACAGACATCAGAAGTAGTCCACAGGGAAACTGTCCGTCTGACATCATCCTCAACTGCGTGAGGAACTCTGAAGCACTCATTACACAACTGAAGAGCTTAGCAAAAGAAGCTACCATCAAGCCCATTCTAAAAGCGTGGACGGTTTTTGCCTATGGCGACACGCCCCAACACTATGACGAGAAAGACACGAAACACGAATACTTCTCTGCCAACGGCGAAGTTAAGAAAACTAGAGATAAGGCAATTGATCGCCTCAATGCAATCCTTTCAAAAAAACTATAGCAACTAGGCTCTTCAAGCTATCGCCCCCCAGCAGTCGTCTCAGCATGAAGGCTGACGTTTCTCGCACGAAAAGTCGGAGATCAGCCCAATTGGCTTTTGCGGTCTTTGCGCTCTTTTGCGGCTAAAACTCTTCCCTCTTCAAAAGACAGGCGTCTCCATAGGAGTAGAAGCGATAGTCTTTTTCTTTAGCGTGTTCGTAGGCGGCGTGCATCCGGTCAAGCCCGGCGAAGGCGGAGACGAGCATGAAGAGCGTGGAGCGCGGCAGGTGAAAGTTGGTCATGAGCAGATCAACGATTTTAAACCGGTAGCCAGGGGTGATGAAGATGTCGGTTTCGCCAGTGAACGGATGAATGATTCCCGGCGCAGTAGCGGCGCTTTCGAGCAGGCGCAGTGAGGTGGTTCCGACCGCGACGATGCGTCCGCCCGCCATGCGCGTGGCGTTAATCCGGTCAACGGTGTGCTGAGAAATTGTCCCCCACTCGGCGTGCATTTTATGCTCTTCGGTATTATCCACCTTGACCGGAAGAAAGGTTCCGGCACCGACGTGAAGTGTGACGGTTTCGAAACCGATGCCGCGTTTTTCCAATGTTTGGAAAAGTTCGGGCGTGAAGTGCAGTCCGGCGGTCGGCGCGGCGACCGCCCCCTCTTCTTTGGCAAAGACGGTCTGGTAGTTTTCGCGGTCGCTGGCGGTCAGTTCGTCGTCGCGCTTGCGCTGGATATAGGGTGGAAGCGGCATGCGTCCGACTTTTTCCAAACATTGGAAAAGTTTTTCGCCGCCGCAGTTGAAGCGAAGGAGAATGTCGCCACCTTCGCGTTTTTCGGCGACGTCGGCATAAAAGCCATCGGCGAAGTCGATGCGATGGCCTTCTTTGAGACGTTTTCCGGGCTTGGCGAAGGCGAACCAGGCGTTATCTCCGGCGCGCATATGGAGGGTGACTTCAATTCTGACTTCTCCGCGCTGTCCGTCGAGCCGCGCGGGTATGACTTTGGTGTTGTTGCCGATGAGCAGGTCGCCGGGCTGGAGCAGGTTCGGCAGGTCGCGGACGATACGGTCGACAAAGGTTTCGCCGGTTAGGTCGAGCAGGCGCGCGGAGGCGCGCGGACTGGCCGGGCGGTCCGCGATAAAGCGCTGGGGCAGTTCAAAATTGAACAGGTTTACTTTCATAAGTTGGAGTACTGGAGGGTGGAGTATTGGATGATTGATTTCAATACTCCATTACTCCAACACTCCACTCTTCCATTTCACCTCTCCCTGCTGGTATGCTCTGCGGCTGAAATGACAAAAAACGAACAACTTTCCGCTTTCGTGAGTGAGATTTTCAGTTCGGCGCAGGGCGAAGGGTTGAATATCGGCCGCCGCCAGCTTTTTGTGCGGTTCTGCGAGTGCCACCGTAACTGCCTCTATTGCGATACGCCGGTCGAGCGGACAGCGTTCGTCTCTGTTGAACGCGAACCGGGCAGCGGACGGTTTGAGCAGATTTCCAATCCGCTTTCCCTTGGAAGGCTTCTGGAGATTTTGGGTGAAATGAACCGTCCGGAGTTTGCGCACGATGATCTGTTTATCACCGGCGGCGAGCCTCTGTTGCAGACGGATTTTCTGAAAGAGTTCTTCCCGGAAGTTCATAAACGGCTCGACCTGCCGGTTCATCTCGAAACCAGCGGCGACCTGCCTGAAGAATTCGCTAAAGTGGTCGAGTGGATTGACCATGTACTGATGGATATCAAACTTCCCAGCGTGACCGGCGAGCCGGAAGCGTGGGAGCTGCACCGCGCCTTTCTGAACATTATTGAGAATACAGAAACCGGAGCGACGATTAAATTAGTCGTCAGTGCGGACACGTTGGAACAGGATCTCAGTGAGTCAGCGGAACTGATCCGCGCCTCCGGTTCACTGGCATCCGTGGTTCTTCAACCGATGACTGCTGCCTCAAAAACCGATCGTGTGCCGACGGCGAAGCAGGTGCTGGCGTGGCAGTCGCACATGGCTGGGCTGCTCGGACGCAGCGTGCGGGTGATTCCGCAGTCACATAAACTGATGGGGCTTCTGTAGAGTGGAATGATGGAATCAAGGATTGATGGAGTGATGGAAGAGAAGAGAAAAAAGGCCGTGGTATTACTGAGCGGCGGATTGGATTCCGCAACAGCGCTGGCAATTGCCAAGGTTCAGGGTTTTGACTGCTATGCCCTCTCTTTCCGCTACGGACAGCGGCACGCCGTGGAACTGGAATGCGCCGCGCAGATCGCCAAAACGCAGGGTGTTATCGAACACCGTACCGTCACCATCGACCTCGGCGCGTTCGGCGGATCGGCTCTGACCGATCCGAATATTGCCGTCCCGCACGAACAGGGTAAGCCGGATGAAATTCCGGTGACGTATGTTCCGGCGCGTAATACAGTTTTTCTTTCCTACGCGCTGGCGTGGGCCGAAGTGCTCGGAAGCACCGATATTTTTATCGGTGTCAACGCACTCGACTACAGCGGCTATCCCGACTGCCGTCCGGAGTTTATCGCCGCCTATGAGAAGATGGCGAACCTCGCCACCAAAGCGGGTGTGACCAGCCGCGAAAAACTGATGATTCACACACCGCTGATTTCACTGACGAAGGCTCAGATTATTCAAAAGGGGCTGGCGTTGGGCATAGACTACGGCATAACGTCCAGCTGTTACGATCCTGCGCCGGACGGCGCGGCCTGCGGAACCTGCGATTCCTGCCGCCTTCGCCTCAAAGGATTTAAAGAAGCCGGCGCGGCCGACCCGCGCCGCTATGTGTAAGGAGAACCGCGATGGAAATTTATAAAACGTTTCGCTTTGAAGCCGCCCACCGTCTGACCGGCGTTCCGCCGACCCATAAATGCTCGATGATGCACGGCCACAGCTATGAAATTCAGATCTGGCTGAACGGTTCTGTTGATCCGCAAACCGGTTTTGTAATGGACTTCGGCGATCTGGCCAAAGTATGTGAGCCGATTTTGAAACAGCTTGATCACGCCATTCTGAATGAACTTCCCGGACTGCAAAACCCGACCAGCGAAAACATGAGCATCTGGCTATGGAACACGTTGAAGCCGCAACTTCCACTGCTCTCCAAGATCGTCATCAAAGAGACCGAAACATCGGGATGCGTTTATACGGGATAGCACTTTGGAGTGCGGCGGCTTGCAGCCGCTTTTAAACGGTGAAGCTCGCTTCACCGAAGTAAGCTTCGGTATACAAAGCGCAGGCAAGCCTGCGCGCTCCATATTAAGAATCGGCGGAGTCAACGCGGACGCTGGAACGAATGCCGCCGCGCGCGGTGAAGTCACCAACGACGATCAGGTGGCGTGGTTTCAGCAGTTCAAACAGATCGCTGTAAATCCGGTTGGTGACGTCTTCGTAGAACGAACCCTCATTGCGGAATGAAAAGAGATAGAGCTTGAGCGATTTGCTTTCGACGCAAAGCAGGTCGGGAATGTATTCGATGGTGATGCGGGCAAAGTCGGGCTGACCGGTAATCGGACAGAGTGAGGTGAATTCATCGGTCTCGAAGGTGATCCAGTAGTCGCGCTGCGGATTGGAGTTTTTGAAGGTTTCAAAAATTGAAATATCCGGTTGGGTCGGATAGTTCGTTTCGCTTTTTTTCAACAATGTCAGTCCTTCGGTATTGCTCATTGTTCTTTCCTCATATTTTCAAACCGCTAATGCACGCGAATATACGCTAATGTGAACATCCTGCAACAGAACTGTTATTCGCGTTCATTGGCGTTCATTCGCGGTGAAAAACTGAACTAACTCTTCAAATCCGTTCCACACCTGATCGGCGGTAAATTCGCCGGGGTGACCGATGCCGTAGGTGACAAACCCGCTTTTGACACCGGCGTTGTGCGCAACTTCGAGGTCCGTATGGTGATCGCCGATCATCCAGACATTGGAAGACTCAATTCCGGATTCTTCCATTAAAGCAATAATCCCGTCGGGAGCAGGTTTCAGGTTCGGCACATCACCGCCACCGATGATGCGGAAGAAAAATCCGCTGACACCGAGGTGTTTCAGGATGGCGCGCGACGGATCGCCGGGTTTATTGCTAAGTACCGCCAACGAATGACCAGCGGTGGCCAGTTTTTTCAAACCGTCTTCAACGCCCGGATATAACGCGGTTTCATCAAGCATATGTGCGGCATAAAACGTTCTGTTGAGAGCCAGCGCCTCTTCAAAATCGACATCCGCCCCCTGTAGAGAGCGCTCGACCAACTTACGAATGCCGTCGCCAACAAATCCGGTTATGGTTTCCAAACCGAGCGGCGGCAATCCGTAATGCGCTCTCATCCGGTTAATGCCGGTCGCCAGATCGGAGCGGGAGTCGGCCAGAGTTCCGTCCAGATCAAAAATGAGAAGTTGTTTTTTCATAAGGCGGGTCATTAAACCCGATCCCCGGCATCCTTTCATAGACAAACTTAATAGAAATATCACCTTCAGTATTGCAAAGAATTTATTAAACGTTATGCTCTGCGACGTCATGTTCACCGAAGTCACAACACCCAAGCGGATTGACACCGTCGCCCACCTCGCGCGGAAAGTCTGGATGGAACACTATGTTCCTATCATTGGAGAAGAGCAGACGGAATATATGCTTAAAAAATTCCAATCGCCGGAGGCGATTGCCGGGCAGATTCAGTCCGGGAATTATCTCTATTTTCTGATTGAACCCGAAAAACACCCCGTCGGCTATCTGGCCGTTCAGCCTCAGAAAGAATATCTTTTTTTAAGTAAAATCTATCTGGAACATGCCCTGCGCGGCATGGGGGTCGGTCATAAAGCGATCCGCTTTGTTGAAGATCTGGCGAAAAAGCTAAAAAAAACGGTCATCACTCTGACCGTGAACAGGAATAACAGCGACTCCATCGCTGCCTACAGTCGGTGGGGATTCCGCATTGTAGATAAAGTCATCACAGATATCGGCAGTGGTTTCGTGATGGATGACTACGTTATGCAGAAACAGCTGTCGGAAGAGAATTAAAGTCGGGCGGTTCCTTTTTTGTAGAAAGGCAATTCGACCACTTTGGCAGGAAACAGCTTTCCGCGGATTTCTACATCAAGGACGTTTCCAGAGGCTGCATGCTCCGCTTTGACAAAGGCAAGCGCGACGGCTTTTCCAAGGCTTGGAGAAACCGATCCGCTGGTGACCTCGCCGATCTCCGTTTTTTCCAACCCGTGGAAAAATACTTTGTCGTGAGCTCGGGCAGCACGTTTGCTGTCGAATTCCAGCGCAACCAGAAATTCCTTTGGATTGGCCAAATCGCGCCGGACGGCCTCTTCGCCGATGAAGCCGCCCTCTTTGCGGATGAACATGCCGCGGCTGGTGGCGACAGGTGTACGCGCCAGAGAGAGTTCGTGCCCGTAAAGAGAATAGCCCATTTCCAAACGAAGCGTGTCGCGCGCGCCGAGGCCAATGGGTTTGATGTTCGGGTTGGCGAGCAGTGCGCGCCAAATGCGAACTGCTTCGGAAGCGGGGAAATAGAGTTCATAACCGAATTCGCCGGTGTAGCCGGTACGGCTGATGAGCATTTCCGTTTCCAATGCCTGGAAACTTTCAGCCTTAAAATATCCAAGGTCTGGAAGCCATTGCATGGCGGCTTGCTGATTTTTCCCAAGAACCATTTCAAGATCAGCTCTGGAAGAAGGCCCCTGCACGTCGAGCTTGGCCAACCCGTTAGAAAGGTCGGCAAAACCAGTTTCCGGCGAAAGGTGCTGTTGAATCCACGCGGAGTCGCCGTCGAGCGTGGCGGCGTTGACGACGAGCATGTAACGTTCCCCGTCAAGACAGTAACAGGTGAGGTCGTCGATAACGCAGCCCTGTTCGTTGAGCATGAAGCCGTAGCGGCACTGGCCGGCGGCCAGCGTAGAGATTTTCATGGTTAGGAGTTTTTCGAGATCGGCAACGGCGGTCGGCCCGGTCAGTTCAAATTCGCCCATGTGGCAAATATCGAATACGCCGGTTTTTGTTCGGGTGTGCTCGTGTTCAGCCAAAATGCCTTCGTACTGAATGGGCATGTCCCAGCCGCCGAATTCAGCCATGCGGGCGCCGAGTGCAACGTGTTCTCCATGTAACGGTGTCGTTTTCAAAACTGCTTGAGCTCCTTCCAGGTATATTGCGAAACGCCTTCGACCGATCGTCCCGCTCCGTTTTCAATCATGATGACCGGACAGCCGGCCGCCTGCGCGGCGGCCACGCCTGCCGGACTGTCTTCGAATACGATAACGTCTTTGGGTTTTAAATTCAGGTTTTTCAGTGTTAATTCGTACATTTCGGGAGCTGGCTTGCGGCAGGTTACATCATCCGCTGTAACAACCGACTCAAACAGGTCGATCAACTGCGCCTTGACGAGAGCCTGCTTTACAAAAACCCGCGGCGAATTGCTGGCCAGCGCCATGCGAATCCGCCCTTTCCATTTGTGAATAAACCCCTCTACACCGGGGAGAATCTCAACCTTGAAATTCCGGTTTACATGAATGCGTTTGTGCTTCAAGACCTCGTCTGAATCGAGATTCAGCCCATGGCGAGCAGCGAGTACCGGCGTAAACACGTTGGTGTGCGCCTCAAAGAATTCACGGCGCTCCTCCGGTGTCAGCCGGTAGCCGCTCAACGTCTCAACCGCATATTCGAAGCCATCGGCGTGATACTTCTCGGAGTTGATCAGTGTCCCGTCCAGATCAAAAATGAAGGCTTTATATTCGTCCAAATAGGTTTTCATGCAGACGTTGAATTTCCCGTATAAAACTTCCTCTGAAAAGAAACTTTTGAGAGATTGTTTCCGATGTTTGGAATATCCGTCAAACGAAACCTTTTCGTAAGCGTTTTTGCCGTCCTGACCGTCGGTTCAATGGCTCTGTTCTTTAATTTTTACGAACCGTGGCAGCCGGTCGGCCCGGAACTGATTCCGGACGGAAGCTTCAGTTCGCCAACCTCTACTAACGGATGGAGCGGATGGAATGAGTGGACCCGGCTGACACCGAATGGCGGGTTCAGAGAATCACCCGGCGTTGTGCTGACCTGCTCCCCGAAGAAACACGGCATCTTGCGCTTTACCGTCCGCGATCTGACAACGATTCATGCCTTTCACGTCTCCATGCGGGCCGCCACAGAAGGAGTTGTGCGGGGAAAGGAAGGTTATCATGTTCCGCGAGCAATTTTCTTCTACCACGATGCCAAGGCCAGAAGCCTTTTCAATCTGCACCACGGCCTGATGGATATTTCCAAAAACACCGAATGGAAACGTTATACCGACGTCTTCCCGGTACCGGCAGGCGCAGTAAATGCCCGTCTGCATATCCAAAACCTTGGCATTGCAGGCGTCATGCGGATTGACGATGTCTCCGTGATTCCGGTGCGCCCACGCCCTTCCGCACCGATATGGAAAATCTTTTTCGGAACACTCTGGATGATTGCCTTTGGGCTTTGCCTGTTCGCTCTGCGGCCCTGGGCGCGACGCTATGGTTTTCTAATCACGGTGACTCTGTTTCTGATCATGACCGGTATCGTACTGCCCGGAAAACTTCTCGATGACTCCATAGAAAAATCTCTGCATACAGCAAAAAGCATGATCCAGGAGCACGTCGCGCCCGAGCCCCCAACCATAAAATCAGCGCAGACACAACAACCCTCCGCGCCTAAACCGAAAGAGGAAGCCATTGTCGCCGCCCCCCCGTCCGACACTGCCGTTGATCATGTTCACGTAATCGGCCACTTCATCATGTTCAGCCTGCTGGCATTCCTTTCGGCACTTTCCTGGCTGATCCCGCCCTCCTTGAAGCGCGCCGCCGCAGTGTTTGCCGGACTTGCCTTGTTTTCCGCTGCCACCGAAGTGCTTCAGTTTATCCCTGCCGACCGATCGGCCGGCCTAAACGACCTGTATGTTGATCTAACCGGAATGGCGGGTGCGGTTGCACTGGCATTCCTGTTACGCAGCCTCCAGCGCCTTATAACCCGTGATTAGCGTTGATCGGAACCGGTTGCACCGCTATCCTGTCCCGTTTTAATCATGAATAACTTCAAACTCATCCGGGAACAGTTTGTCAGCGAGTTCAATGGCACGGTCAAAGAATACCGCCATGAACCGACCGGCGCAGAAATCATCTCCGTCGAAAACACACACAACAACAAAGCATTCGGCATCACCTTCCGCACTCCGCCCGCTGACTCCACCGGCGTCGCCCACATCCTTGAGCACACCGTCCTGTGCGGCTCGCGTAAATATCCGCTCAAAGACCCCTTCGTTCAGCTGCTGAAAGGTTCGCTGCAAACCTTCCTCAACGCCATGACCTACCCGGACAAAACCGTCTATCCTGTCGCCAGCCAGAACGAGCAGGATTTTTATAACCTCGTTGACGTCTACCTCGACGCCGTATTTTTCCCGCGCATCACCCCTGCCTTCTTCCGGCAGGAAGGCTGGCACTACGAACTCGAAAACCTCGACGCCCCGCTCACCTGCAAAGGCGTCGTTTACAACGAAATGAAAGGCGCCTACTCCTCGCCCGACAATATTCTAATTGAACGCTCCCAGCAGGCTCTCTTCCCGGACACCACCTACGGTCTAGACTCCGGCGGAAACCCGGTTAAAATTCCAACCCTGACCTATCAGGACTTCCGCAAATTTCACGAAACCCACTATCACCCCTCTAACGCCCGCATTTTCTTCTACGGCAATGACAATCCCGAACGCCGCCTCAAAATTCTCGGCGAATACCTCGACGGTTTCCAATCTTTGGAAAATCCACCCGACTCATCCATTCCTCTGCAAAAACCATTCGATAAACCTATTTCGATTGAAGAAACCTACGCCGTTGGCGAAGAAGCGGGCAAAGCCTTTATTACCGTCAACTGGGCCATCCCCGACGGAA
>JBAYVX010000045.1:0-10763 GCA_041674365.1 Kiritimatiellales bacterium
GAAAATCCACGCTTATGCAGCTGCTGATCGGATTCCGCCGTCCTGACCACGGCCGCATTCTGTTCGACGGACAGGATATGGAAGATATCGATATGCGCACGGCTCGACGCTTCATTTCGGTGGTTCCGCAGGAGACGGTTCTCTTTTCCGGCTCCATTCGCGAAAACATCATTTACGGCCTGCACGATGTCAGTGAGGAAAGACTCCGCGAAGTGCTGGCCGCCGCCAGCCTGACCGAACTGGTCAGCGGACTTCCTGAAGGCCTCGACACACGCATTGGCGAAGACGGCGCAATGCTCTCCGGCGGACAGCGCCAGCGCATAGCTATTGCCCGGGCGCTGATCCGTAATCCGTGCATTCTGGTGCTCGACGAAGCCACCTCGGCGCTCGACGTCGTTTCTGAGAAAAAGGTACAGGATGCGATTGATCACGCTGTACGGAACCGGACTACCTTTATCGTGGCGCACCGCCTTTCCACCATCCGCAAGGCCGACCGCATTGTCGTGATGAAAGAAGGGCAGATTGCCGAAATCGGTTCATACGAAGAACTGATGACCCGGCGCGGCCTCTTTTTTGAGATGCAGCAGCTTCAGCACTGACCGGTTTTCCAACCCTTGGAAAAAATTCCCGAAAAGTTTCCAAACCTTGGAAAAAATGGCATATAGGGTTTCCAAGGTTTGGAAATTATGACGCCAGTGGCGTTAAACGGAGGCTTCATGAGTAAAACGGCGGTACTGAGTCAAATTCTGTGGGACGATTTCAGCGGATTGAGTTCGATGGGGAAGGCTCCGTATTTTGTCGAAAACGGACGG
The DNA here is from genome assembly GCA_041674365.1 of Kiritimatiellales bacterium. Classification (GTDB taxonomy): domain Bacteria; phylum Verrucomicrobiota; class Kiritimatiellia; order Kiritimatiellales; family Tichowtungiaceae; genus Tichowtungia. The sequence goes on from JBAYVX010000045.1 coordinate 813, forward strand.
TCGTATCACGCGCTGGTCGCCCAGCAGTTCAGCCGCCCGATGCTGGAGGATCTCTGCTCTCTGGCGACCTGCGTACGGCGTATTGCCAAAACCCGCGACGGCAGCCGTTTTCTTCAGTCTCAGCTGTTTGATAAACGTGCCATGCTTTATTTTGCCCAGCCCTCGACCCGTACCTATCTGTCATTCTATTCCGCCTGCCAGATCATCGGATTGCAGACGATGAATGTGCGTGACAGTTCAACGTCCAGCGAAATGAAAGGGGAGTCACCCGAGGATTCGGTGCGGACGTTCAGCTCCTATGCCGATCTGATCATCATGCGCCACCCGGCAGGCGGTTTCGCCGAACGGATCGCGTGGATGCTTTCCAACACGCACCGGCCTGTGCCGGTCGTCAATGCCGGGTCCGGTAAAGACCAGCATCCGACGCAGGCGCTGCTCGACATCTATACGCTGGCGCGCAGCTTTGAAAACCGCGGCGGCATTGACGGAAAAAAGGTGGCATTTGTCGGCGACCTGAAACGCGGGCGCACCGTCCGCTCGCTGGCGTGGCTGCTCACGCAGTATCAGGGTGTCAAAGCCTATTTCGTTGCGCCGCCCGAACTTCAGATCGGCGACGACATTCTCAGGCAGCTCGATGCGGCCGGCATGCCGTATGAAATCAGCCATGATTTTGCCAAGGTGATTCCGGATGTTGACGCCATCTACATGACCCGTATTCAGGACGAATGGGACGTGGATAATGAAAGTAGCAAAGTCAACACGGCGGCATTTCATTTCACGAAAGACCATCTGAACATACTCGGGAAAAACGCTGTCATCATGCATCCGCTTCCGCGCCGCCTCGAAATCGATCCGGCGGTCGACAGCGATCCGCGCGCCGTCTATTGGCGGCAGGTGCGCAACGGCATGTGGATCCGCGCCGCGCTGATTCTCAGCATCTTCGGTTACGACTGTACCGTGCGCGATTATTGTAAGGAGCAGAAACTATGAAACACCTCATCTCACTCAAAGACTGGAGCGCGCAGGAAATTCTCGACGTGCTGGAGCTGTCGGCCAAAGTGAAAGCCAAACCGCAGAAATATGCCGGGGCACTCAAACAGAAAACCCTGCTGATGATTTTCGAAAAGCCGAGCCTGCGCACACGCCTGTCATTCGAAATCGGTATGACCCAGCTCGGCGGTCATGCCATCTATTATGACATGAGCACCTCGCCCATGGGCGGCGGCAAAGAAACCATTGAAGACTCAATCAAAGTCATCAGCCGCATGTGCAACATCGTCATGGCGCGCCTGTTCCATCATGAAGACATTCTCAAGATGGCCGAATATGCCACGATTCCCGTCATCAACGCGCTGACCGACGACAGTCATCCGTGCCAGATTCTGGCCGATCTTCAGACCATTCAGGAAAAGAAGGGCGCACTCAAAGGGCTTAAGCTGGCCTACCTCGGCGATGGCTACAACAACGTCACCCATTCGCTTATGCGCGGCTGCACAAAGCTCGGCACTCACATCAGCGTGGGCTCACCTGAAGAGCAGATGCCCGCTGTTGAGGTCACCGAAGCCTGTTCCGTGTACGCGCAGGAATCGGGCTGTGAGCTGATCGTCACGGATGATCCGGTCGAAGCCATCAAAAATGCCGACGTTGTCTATACCGACTCATGGATGAGCTACCACATTCCGAAAGAGGAAGAAGCCGCTCGCATCGAACTCTTTACTCCGTATCAGGTGAACGCTGCGCTGATGAAACACGCCAAGCCGGATGCGATCTTTATGAACTGCCTGCCCGCGCTGCGCGGTGCCGAGCAGACCGCCGAAGTCATCGACGGCCCGCAATCCGTCGTCTTCGACGAAGCCGAAAACCGGCTCCATATCCAAAAGGCCGTCATGCTCACGCTTTGCGGCGCCGCTTAAGGAAATCCATGCGGATACTGATTGTCAAAACCGGGTTGCCGGGCGATCTGCTGGATGCGCTGCCTGCCGTCCATCTGCTCAAAACCGGGCTGAATACGGAAATCGACTGGGCCGTCAACGACGGCTGCGCCGCTCTGGTTGCATGTTTTGATGATGTGACCGACGTAATTCCGCTTCCGCCGCAGAGCCTTTTTCCAAACATTGGACAGTTTTTTTCCAAGGTTCGGAAAAACAGATACGACCTTGTTGTTGATCTGGACGGCGGGCTCCGGAGCGCGCTGATCGCCCGTTTCGCGCGGTCTCATAAACGGATCGGCCCGTCGTTCCACCGCGATTTTTCCTATCTGTTTTACGATCACATTGCCGCCGAGCGGAACCATAACCGCCCGGCGGTGGATCAGAATCTCGACGTTCTCCGGTTTCTCGAACTTCCAACAGAGCCGGTTGAGTTTCCTGTCACGCTTCCTTCTACTGATATTTCCGACGCGGCGGTTTCTGCGGCGCGGGAAATACTGGAACAGAAAAAATGAACCGGGCATTTATTCTGCTTTTCGCTGCCGCGTTCACTGCGCAGGCGGAATGGACGATGCTCAAAAACTGCAAGCTGGTTGAAAACCAGTCCAACGACGGCGACAGCTTTGTGGTCCAGTGTTCAACGCCGTACCGCGGTGAAATACAAAACCGTTTTCGTCTCTACTTTGTGGATACAGCCGAAACCGATGCCAACTCCGATTTCAAGCGCGACCGGTTGAAAGAACAGGCGGCTTACTGGGGCGGCGATAATCCGGACTTTGCGTTGCAAATAGGATTGCGCGCAGAACAGTCCGTCAAAAAATGGCTGCGCGGAGGCTTTACCGTTTACACACAAGGCGAGTATGCGCCGAGCATGGGCGCGCCGCGCTATTACGCCATGGTCCGCGTCAACGACCGCTGGCTGGATGAGATGCTGGTCGAGGAAGGGCTGGCCCGTATTTATGGGGATGATACGGAACTGCCGGAAGGGGTATCTGCCGACAGTCATCTGCGCCGGTTGTATGAACTGGAACGTGCCGCCCGCACGGCGGGGCTCAACGGCTGGCGTTATGCGGGAAAACCGGAACCCTCTGCGTCTCCGCCACCGGAAAATTTTGTCCGGCACGATGCAGTACTCGTCCGAGACGCCTGGATTTACTCAACCAAAGACGGCACTAAAGTCATGGCGTTGCTGAAAGGCACCCCGGTCAGTGTGCTGGCACCGAACGGCGACTCGCGCTTCCGCATCCGCTTTGAACGCAACGGCAAGGTCTATGAAGGCCTGTGCGAAAAAGGGAATCTGGAATAGCGAACATCTCGGATCAGCGTCCGGGTACGGAGCAGCCGATAAACTGAATTCGCTGATTCGAATCGGTTTATGCATGAGCTTTCTGAATATGCTCAAAAACCAGAACTTTGATCAGGGATTGTCTGGGAACACCAAGACAACTGGCTTCCTTATCAAGCGACTGGATCATCCAAACAGGAAAATCCACTAATTCTAAGGCGAGGGCATCCTTTTGATCTGCAAACGAGACAGATGTTGCGATCGCCACAGCTTTGTCGCTCACCTGCTGATGCAGGGCGTAAACATCCGCGAGGTGCAGGAACTGCTCGGACACCAAAGCGTTGAAACCACCATGATCTACACCCATGTGGTGCGCACCATGAGCAACCGCCCCCAAAGCCCGCTCGATACGCTTTGACGGGAAGAGGCTGGCAAGGCTCGATCCCGCTGTGTATATTTACGATTTTAAACGGAGAAACTATGAGCAAGGAATTGGAAGAAGGGCTGAAACTCGAACTCGACTGGAACAAGCTGGAAAAGGCGGTTGCCGGCACCAAAGGGATTATTCCGGTCGCCGTGCAGAACGCCGATACCAAAGAGGTGATTCTGGTAGCTTACATCAATCAGCTGGCGTTCGAAGAGTCGCTGAAGCGCAAGATGCTGGTGCTCTGGAGTTCGTCGCGTCAGGAGCTGTGGGTGAAGGGGCTGACCTCGGGTGAAACGTTTGAACTGCTCGAAGCGCGTGTCAACTGCGAGCAGAACTCGCTCCTGTTCATCGTGCGCCCGAACCGCGGTGGCATCTGCCACACCAAAAATCAAAAGGGTGAGCCGCGCGACTGCTATTACCGCAAGATCAACCTCGAAACCCTCGAACTCGAAAATCTAGACCCGTGAGGTGGAACGTGACCTCCGGGCACGTTTATCAGCGTGCGCGGAGCGCCCGCTCCACCGTTTCCAAACATTGGAAGAAATTGTTCCAATGATTGGAAAAATCCGCGCTAATCAGTGAAATCCGCGGTTAAAAACTCCAAGGATTGGAAACTATGAATAAGTCCGCACTATTACGCGCGATTATCGCCGAACTGGAAACCGAACTGGTTCGCCAGCAGGAGGCCAATAAAGAAGCCTCGGCCGGTGCAACGGACGGCGAGGCGAGGGCGGAAACAAAATGGGATACCTGCGGACTGGAATCGTCTTATCTCGCGCGCGGCTATGCGCTTCAATTCAAGGCGCTGGTTGCGGATCTCGAGGATCTGCGCACCTTCATGATTCCGCTTTATGACGGCCTGCCCATCGGAGTCGGCGCGCTGATCGAAACGGAACTGGATAAAGAAAAAATGATCTGCTTCCTGCTGCCCTGTGCCGGAGGAACCGAAGTGAATTTTGAGGGGCGTAGCGTGAGCGTGATTACGCCGACGTCGCCGATCGGCGCGGCGCTGCTGGATAAGAAAAAGGGCGATAATTTTTCCTTTCGCGCCGGATCCGTTGGGAAGATTCTTTCCGTGTCATGATGCGCCCGGTCAGGTGACCGGGCCTACAGTTTAAAAATGCATTGTAGGCCGGGTGCCCCCACCCGGCGAAATATTAAGTTGGCGCTATGAAAACATCCCGCCGCCCGAAAGGGCTGGAGATTGTGTACGAAGATCGCGACTTGATCGTCATCAATAAAGATGCAGGGCTGCTGACGATGAGCTTTCATCGCGACGAGCCGCAGACGGCCGAACGCATTCTGACCGATTATCTGCGCAAAGGCGCGGCCCGCTCGCGGCTGCGCGTTTTCGTTGTCCACCGTCTCGACCGCGAAACCTCCGGCCTGCTGGTTTTTGCTAAAACGGAAGAAGCTCAACAGTCGCTGAAGAAAAACTGGGAATCCGTTGAAAAGGAATACCGCGCGGTTGTACACGGGACGCTTAAAGAAAAGTCCGGAACCATTTCCGGCTATCTCGCCGAAGACAAAGACCAGTTTGTTTATGTTTGCGGCCAGACCGAAGGGCGCTGGTCGGAAACGCAGTACGAAGTGATTCGCGAAAACAAGCAGTTCAGCGAGCTGAAAATCAATCTGCTGACGGGCCGCAAAAACCAGATCCGCGTGCACTTCGCCGATCTCGGGCATCCGGTGGTCGGCGACACCAAGTACGGCCTGAAAGGTAAAAAGTTTGAGCGGATGGCATTGCATTCCCGATGCATCGCGTTTAATCATCCGCACAGCGGGAAACGGATGGTTTTTGAAGCACCGGTTCCCGGGTTTTTCACCCGGTTGATGAGCTGATGAAAAAACGGTTTAAAAATTTTCGTGCCCATGCGGGCTATCTGATCAGCATCACGCTGTTCGCGGTCGCGCTGACGGTGATTCACCACAAGCTGAAGCAGTATCATTTGCATGACGTGCTGCGTCAGATGCATCAGGTGCCGGTTTTCGCCTTGCTGGCCGCCGCCGGACTGACCATTCTGAACTATCTGACGCTGACCCTTTACGACACGATGGCGCTGCGCTATCTGGGGCGTAAAATCAGCTATCTGCGCACGGCCGGCGCGTCGTTTATCGGCTACGCGTTCAGCCACAATGCGACGGTCTTCGGCGGCGGTGCCGCGCGGTACAGAATTTATTCATCCATGGGTCTGTCCACGCCGGAAGTGGCCCGGCTGATTCTGTTTTGCGGTGTGACCTCCTGGCTGGGTTTCATTACCGCCGGCGGTGCGGTGTCCGGTCTGTTTCCCGCCGATATTCCCGCTCTGTTTAATATTCCGTCCGGCATTCTGCCGCTGATCGGTCCTGCGCTGCTGACGGTGCCCGTCGTCTATCTGATTTTTACTTTGCTGCGCAAACGTCCGCTGCAGATCCGGGACTGGGAATTCACGGTGCCGTCTATCCGCTTCGCCGCCGTGCAGACTGCAATTTCTGCGCTGGACTGGACGCTGGCCGCTTCAGTTTTCTATGCGTTGCTGCCGGATGATGTGAGCATCAGCTTTCCGCAAATGCTGCTGATCTTCATGTCCGCCCAGTTTGCCGGAGTGCTGAGTACCGTGCCGGCGGGGCTCGGTGTTTTTGATACCGTGGTTCTGGTACTGCTGTCCCCGGCGGTTGATCCCGCTGCAGTTGCCGGGATCCTGCTGTTATACCGCGTAATTTATTATTTGCTTCCACTGGCTGCGGCCACTTTGCTTCTGGCAGGGACGGAAATTGTTCAGCGCCGCGCCGCCATCCGCCGCGTTGGAAAAGCGGTTGGGCGCTGGAGCGGATATCTGATTCCATATCTTGCGGCGGGTTCCTGTTTTATCGCCGGACTGGTACTTCTGATTTCCGGCGCTCTGCCATTGGATCACGGGCGGCTCGCCTGGCTTAACGATGTAATGCCGCTGCCCGCCATGGAGCTGTCGCATTTTCTCGGCAGCCTGACCGGTCTATTGTTGCTGATTCTGGCGCGCGGCCTTCAACGGAGGCTGGATGCGGCATGGCACCTGACCGTACTGCTGCTCGGGGCAGGCATTGTTTTTTCGCTGCTGAAAGGGCTGGAGTATGAGCAGGCGTTTATTCTGCTGGGAATGCTGGCGGTCATCGGTTTCTGCCGCAGTCAGTTCTACCGGAAAACATCTCTGATTCATGAACGCTTTACCGCGGGCTGGATGGCGCTGGTTACCGCCGCGCTCGGCTGCACCGTCTGGATCGGTTTGTTTGCCTATAAACACGTCGAGTACCGTGACGAGCTGTGGTGGAGATTCGCACTGCACGGCGACGCGCCCCGGTTCCTGCGCGCCACGGCGGGCGCGGCCATTCTTTTTACGGTGTTTGCCATCTACCGGCTTCTCGATTCTCCGGAGCCGGACGAACCGGTAACGGCCGATGACCGCGTCGCCATTGAAAATGCCCGGCGGATTGCCGCTGCATCGCCGGTGACTCAGGCGTGGCTGTCGGTTCTCGGCGACAAACAGTTTCTGTTCAGCAAAAGCGGGAATGCGTTTCTCATGTACGCCGTCGAAAACCGAAGCTGGATCGCACTGGGCGATCCTGTCGGGCCGGAAGAAGAATGGGAAGAGCTGATCTGGCGATTCTGCGAACGGTGCGATGAATTCAACGCCTGGCCCGTCTTCTGTCATATCAGCGACTGCCGCCTCGATTTGTACATCGATGCCGGGTTCACCTTCGTCAAGCTGGGTGAAACCGGACGGGTAGCGCTGACTGGATTCACCATGGACGATTCCGCACATAAAGACCTGCGCTACATCCGTCGCAAGCTCAGCAAAGAAGGCTGTGTTTTTGAAATGATTCCGGAGGATCAGATCGAAGCGCTTCTGCCGGAATTGCGGGGTATTTCCGACGCGTGGCTTGGAATCAAAAACACGCGGGAAAAGGGATTTACGCTCGGCTTCTTCGATGAGGCCTATTTGCGGAATTTTCCGGCGGCGATTGTTCGGCAGAACGGGAAGCTGATTGCCTTTTCCAATGTTTGGAAAAGCGGCGGACGGGAAGAACTGTCAATTGATCTCATGCGCCATCTGCCCGAAGCGCCCAATGGAACCATGGACTTTTTGTTTATTGAACTCATGTGCTGGGGACATGAGCAGGGTTACCGCTGGTTTGATCTGGGAACTGCACCTCTGTCCGGACTGGAAAACCGTTCGCTCGCTCCGCTGTGGGCACGAACCGGAACGTTTATCTTCAGTCATGGTGAGCACTTCTACAACTTTCAGGGACTGCGCCGTTATAAAGAAAAATTTCTTCCGCAGTGGGAGCCGCGATATCTTGCCTGCTCCAAAGCCCGCCTGCTTCCGCGTATCCTCGCAGATTTAGCCACACTGATTTCCGGCGGACTTAAAGGCCTTGTCAGTAAATAGCCTGCGACATAAAGCAGGGTTGTCACCGGCATCGAAAAGGCGTAAATTTTTTCCTTATGAAAAAGTGTCCATTCTGCGCGGAAGAAATTCAGGACGATGCAGTTCTCTGCCGGTTCTGCGGACAGTTCCTGACTCCAAAGAAGAAGGTTCCGTGGTATCTTCGTCCCGGCTGGATCACGACTGCCGTACTTTGCGTCGGTCCGCTCGCCATTCCGCTTTTCTGGCTCCACCCGAACTGGAACCGCCGTAAAAAAATCATCTGGACTGTTGTGGTTCTGCTTCTCACCTGGGCCGCTGTGATTCTGATGCAGCAATCCGTAAAATCGATCGAAGACTATTACGGAATCCTCAATCAGCTGATGAAATAGGTCTTTGGTTTCCAACCATTGGAAAACCCTTTGCGGCATAGCGGCTTTGCGAGAGGAAATCTTCCGATGTTTGGAAAACTATTTCTTTCGCCAGTTGTTGCGGCGTTGGGTTGCCGTGATCTTATTATCTGTAATGTTTATTGTATGCTCGGCGTTGCTTGGCGACATCTTTTCGCCACGTCTGCCGACGGAGGGCTTCGGCCGCGATGTCGGACTCGGTGCGCATACGGATAAAATTTTCGTAGCGCGCTTTATCGATCATTCCGGCCTCAACAGCGGCTTCAATGGCGCACCCTTTTGTTTTGGTGTGGGCGCAGTCGCGGAAGCGGCATTGCGGTTCGAGCGCAATCAGGTCTTCGAAGGTGTCGTTAATGCCGGTTGCGCTTTCGAGGTGTCCGAGCTCGCGCATGCCGGGCGTATCGATTACCAGAGCTCCGTTATCCAGCTCAATCAGCTCGCGCCACGTTGTGGTGTGGATCCCTTTGCCGTCACTTTCACGGACAGGCAGGGTGAAATACAAATCCTCTTCGCCGAACAGACTGTTAATCAGCGAGGTTTTGCCGACGCCCGACGGCCCGAGCAGGCAACAGGTTTTTCCTTTTTTGAAAAGCTTCTGCACTTTTTTCAGTCCGGAACCACTGACGTTGCTGAAAGCGTAAACCGGAACATTCGGCAGGCGAGCCGAAACTTCGGCCAGCCGCTCTTTGAGCTCTTTGGCGGAGAGCAGATCTTTTTTTGTCAGCAGAACGACCGGCTCAATGCCACTCTCGTTGACAATTGAAAGATAGCGCTCCAGCTTCGGCAGGTTGTAACCTTTGTCCAAGGTATGGACGACAAACGCGGTGTCGATATTGGCGGCAATCAGCTGATGGCTGACCTCTTTGCCGGCAGTTTTTCGCTTCAGTATATTTTGCCGCTCCAGCACCTTCTGGATCATCGCAAAATCGCCATCATCAAAATTTGTGGCGAGCACCCAGTCGCCGACCGTCAGATAGTCGTTGGTTCCGCGCGCGATGCGGCGCAGCTTGCCGGTGGTTTTGGCGGGGCGGGTTTCTTCGCCGTCGCTGATGTCGCACCAGCCTTTATGAACAGCCGTAACTCGGTAGGGATTCCAACCCTTGGAAACAAAGGCCTCGGACTGGTTTTGAAACCATGGACTGAATCCAATTTTTTTAAGTGCTGAAGCCATATGCGGTACCGCCTTTTACAAAATCATGCTTGCGGGTGATCAATCAGAATAATTAAGGACAGAATCATGGGAAGGGAAAGGCATTATTGGAGAAAAGAAGTTCAATGTACGTTTCAACGATTTCAATCCTGTGTGCAGCAGATTGGTTCATTCGGAAAATCATTCTGTCCTTAATTATTCTGATTATTTCCCTGCTGTAAAAAATTAATCCAGAAAGCGGGCGGTGAGTCCGCTGTAGGCATCGATGCGCCGGTCGCGCAGAAAGGGCCAGGCGCGCCGAACCGTTTCGCTGCGCTTGCGGTCGAGTTCGACAATCAGTTCGGTTTCCTCGTCGGTACCGGCCTGCGC
>JBAYVX010000046.1:0-10751 GCA_041674365.1 Kiritimatiellales bacterium
CGCGCCATGAAGATTGCGCCGGCGCAGAAGCAGAGTCTTGAAGAAGCCCTCGAATACATCAAAGACGACGAGCTGGTCGAAGTAACGCCCAACCACGTCCGCCTCCGCAAACGCTACCTCACCGACAATGAGCGCAAACGAATGAAACGCTCCGCCGCGGACGAAGAATAAGATTTTTTCCGCACCTCTTGAGGTGCTTCTTTTTGAGGTACAAAAGCACTCTCGGTACTCCTCGGGCTCAATGTCTGAAACCCTTTTGCGTGGTTTTTCCAACCATTGCCGCTCCCTTCGGTCGCAGCCTCGCATTCGCGACGCCTCTCTCGCTGCGCCCGGGTGGAAAACGGGTCAATGCATAATCCAATAGGCGAGAAAAACAACGCCTGCCATAATAAGTAATCCAACCGCGAAGGCAGTCAGAAGGCACCCGGCATAACGGGCGTCGAGCTTGTAACCGATCTCCTGACTCAGTGTATCGCGGTAGGGATTGGGAACCGGACGATCCCGACGCCAGGGCCGTTTTTTTGAAACAGCCGCATTCATCGGCGCGCAATGTAGGGGTTTCCCTTTCGAAAATCAACCGATTTGATTTCGCGCCGCGAGCAGGACCTCTTTAAGCGGAATGTTATTGGCTTCGGCCAGCTTGCGGCAGTCGTCGAGTTCCGGCGTTACTGAACAAACAGTTCCGTTGGTTGAGCTGACTTTGACGCGCACATTTCCCCACGGCGTTTCGGCGGTTTCTTCGCGTCGGTCAAGCGCCGTGCGTTCGACCGGATAATTCCGGATGCCGATGGTCGTAGTTTCGGTGAAGATAATTTTTTCCACTTTTTCCTGAAGCGGCGCGGGCGCAAGCACGGAAAGCATAATCGCCGGACGGGTTTTCTTCATCTGAATCGGCGTCAGCCAGACATCCCGCGCCCCGGCTTTGAAAAGCTGTTCCATGACGTAATCAAAAACCTGCGGATTGCAATCGTCAATGTTGGTTTCAAATATCAGCAACTCCGGTTTCTCCAAACACTCGCTACGCTTAAGATCGCTGAGATTACAAAGTTTCTCTTCTTCACGCTCTTTGCGAACTTCTGTTTGAACTTCCCCGATTTCAATGCGCAGAACATTTGGAATCACCAGATCCCAGCCGCCCGCGCCGCAGGCGGTTTTTTCACTGATGAACCCGGCAGGCCGGTCGCCGAAGCTGTCACACAAGGTTGCGAGCAGCGCGGCGCCGGTCGGTGTAAGCAGTTCTTTTTCGATGCCGCCCTGTGTGTACGGTATGCCGCAAAGCAGTTCCGCCGTGGCGGGTGCGGGAATCGGCATTTCGCCGTGCGCACATTGCACAGTTCCGCAGCCAGTGCGCAGGTTTCCGGCAACAATTTTTTCGATGCCGAGCTGTTCGAGCCCAAAGACCGTTCCGACGATGTCGATGATGGCATCCACGGCACCGACTTCATGAAAATGGATTTTCTCGACCGTTGTGCCGTGCACCTTTGCTTCTGCTTCGGCGAGTTTGGTAAATACCTCAATGCTGCGCGTCTTCACCGTATCACTAAGCTCGGCAGCATTAATGATTTTAACGATATCCCCCAGATGCCGATGCGTCTGCTGTTCAGAGGGGTTGAGTTCCACATCAAAGTACGTTGCCTGAAGTCCCTGCTTCACAACTTTTTTGATTTTCAGTGTGTACCCGGAGACGGGAAGAGCGCTCACCATATTCCGAAATGCTTCTTCGGAAAGCCCCGCGTCAAGCAACACACCGATAAACATATTGCCACTGACACCCGAAAAACCACTTAAATACATCGTTTTCATCAGATTACCTCATCGAATTAATTATGCCGGCAAGACGGCCGGCACCGAAGCCGTTGTCAATATTCACCACCGCCACACCCGCAGCACAACTGTTGAGCATACCGAGCAGCGCGGCCAGCCCTTCAAAACTTGCGCCGTAGCCGATGCTCGTCGGCAGCGCGATCACCGGTTTGTTCACCAGCCCGCCGACAACACTGGCCAGTGCGCCCTCCATTCCGGCGGCCACAATAATGACGTTGGCACCGCGGATTTTTTCTTCCTGCGCGAAAAGGCGATGGAGGCCCGCCACGCCGACATCGAACACGCGCTCGACGCGGTGGCCCATCAGCTCCGCCGTCAGCGCTGCTTCTTCGGCAACAGGGATATCGCTCGTGCCGGCGGTAATGACCAGAATCGTGCGGTCTGGATCGGGCGTGAGCGTTTCTTTGCGAACGACAATCAGTTTCGCCATTTCGTGATATTCGGCTTCCGGCACCAATTTTTTAACGGCGGCAAACATTTCCCGGCTGGCGCGCGTAGCCAAAATATTGTGCGATCCTTCATTCATCTTTTGCACAATCTGGGCAATCTGTTCGATGGTTTTGCCTTCGCAAAAAACAGCTTCCGGTGCGCCGCAACGTTCTATGCGGTGGTTGTCGATCTTTGCGAACCCCATTTCTTCAAACAGATTCGGTTTCATATCATTTCTCCGCCGCACCCTTTACTAGATTCCGGAACGGCCCCGTTCCCTCCGGCGCTCAAAAAAATCAAAGACAGGACGCTTTTTTCGATCACGGTGCCAAAAGGGGGCTTTGTTACAATTCGCGCTACTGTTGCACTTGTTTTGACAGCCAATATTTGCACCGCAAATTCGGATTGATGTTCCCAGGGTCTGCTTTGGCTCCGGATCGTCCTGTTGCGGAGCCAGCGTCTTTGCAAAGACACAACTCATCTCTCTCAAAGTCGCACAAGGAAATAAACCTGTGGTATAAAATCGCAAGGAATACTCCGCTCAGAACCACTCCCCCGCCAACGCCCCAAAGTCTTCCCCATCCCGTGATGAAACCAATCAGATAAAGTATCACAAGTATCCCCGCCCAAATACCCATAAATTTCATATTACGCCTCATTGCGGATAAATAGTACTTACACCGCACACAAAGCCTATCTTCCTTTATATCAAGCCCTTCGGCTTTGGACAAAGGCATGTCCTTTGGACCAAGAATAGTAACGTTTCCTCCGTACGTGACCTTAAACCGCGTTCGACATTTTTTGCAATGCACCTTTGTTTCGCCGTCACTTGCCATACTTGCAATTACATCTGAATCGCAAACGGGGCAGCTGATCTTATGAGTAATAACGTGACGAGAGGACAAGGCTGCTTCTTCTTTTTCTTCCCGCCTCAGTTCTTCCCGTTCTTTCCGCAACAATTTCAGCTCTTTTTCAAGAAGAGTAATTCGATCTTCCATGTTTGCGCTCCTATGGGTTTTCTTTTTCCGTCTCCTATGAATTTTCTGTAGATCGTGTCGCCGCAGTAAAACCAGTTCTACGCATTCAAATATACAATAGGGTTGGCCTGTCCTCTTTGACCAAATACTTTAGCTGAAGTATGAAAATAGGGGCTGTTTCCAACAATATCTCCTTCGAAGTACACGCGTCCCCTGTCTTTTGTGTGTCGCAGGTCATCTTCAGGAACCATCCTGAAGACCTTCGGCTTAAAAACCCCGCGCACGATGCCGTGAGCTACCCCCAATACAAAATTACATTTTTCTGCTCGCTTGATGTCCATTCTCCAAGCCCAACGGGTCATTTCATAGACTTTTTCCAGCGGCATGTCCGGCGCATAGGTGTCATTAATTTTAATAAGAAGAAGAGGTTCTTCTGTTATTAACGGTTGGGCTCCGTAACGAATCTGTATCTCTTCTGCAGATTCCCGGCCCAATCCGTGCCCAGCTACGAGGTTACCGCCCTCAATTTTCAGATTCAAAATGTCAATCAAAGCAGCCTCTACCTCAAACGCTGTTTTGTCATCAAGGCCATGCCGAACAATATCGATACGAACCTCTTTTCCCGCATTTAAAATTGTGCGAATCGTGTCGAGCTTGACAGTCCCTCGCAAATTAGCCCGTGCTTCTTCGATGTGTTGGAAACATCTATTGTTATTTCCCTTCCCAACATAAAACGGAGCACCATCAAGACCTATCAGCGCATACACGTATGATTTGATTTCCCCGCATACTTTTGCGTCAAACATGTTTTTTCCTTGTGAGTAGTTGTTCTTCCAATTCTAACTGAACGAGGTCAATCCTCGCATTTAAGCATTTTCATTTACCTACATCCTGATTCAGGCTTCCCATCCGGTAGCCGCGCAAATCCAGCGCGACGTGATGGAAGCCCAGTTCCCGCAATCGGTCGTCGATTTTACGCGCGATTTCCGGCACCGCGAGCCTGGAAATATATTCCGGTTCCACCTCGATGCGCGCCAGCGAGCCGTGGTGGCGGACGCGCAACTGTCCTTCACATAGCGGACGGATAAATTTTTCGGCTTCCTCAACCTGTTTAAGCCGTTCGGGCGTCAGCGGCAGTCCGTATTCAATACGCGAAGCAAGGCAGGCGGTGGACGGTTTGCCGGCGGTCGGAAGTTTCCAATGTTTGGAAACTTCACGGATTTCCGCTTTGGTTAAGCCGGCTTCTTTGAGCGGACTGCGCACGGAGGGAAGTTCCGCGATGGCGCGGCTTCCCGGGCGGTAATCGGAATCGTCATCGACGTTGCTGCCTTCAACAATCCAGTTGAATCCGCGTGCGGCGGCCCATTCGACCAGCGCGCTGAAACGTATTTTTTTGCAGTGATAACAACGCTGGGCGGAATTGGACGTAAACGCTTGGTCGTCAAATTCGTTGGTTTCGAGCAGAATATGCGTTGTACCGATTTGTTTTCCGAGCGCGAGCGCTTCGGCTTTTTCATCGTCGGTCAATGTGGCGGAAACGGCGGTGACGGCCAGGACGTTTTCTGTACCGAGCGCACGTACAGCGGCTGCCAGCAGAAAGGTGCTGTCCACGCCGCCGGAAAAAGCAACGACCACGCGCCCAAGGCCGCTTAACCCTTCGTTTAATTTCTCAAGTTTAGCTTCGATTTTCACTTCTAAATCCTAATGACGAAATACCCAAAGAATGACTAATGTCCCAAGTCCTAATCTTCGTCATTTGTTTATTCGGTCTTTTTTCGGGGTTGGGTATTTCGGATTTCAGTCTTCCCGCAGGGGACGGCGAAGAGCCTTTTTTTCGGACTGCTTATGTTTGCCTTCGAGCATTTTATTTTTTGCGCGGCGCGAGCGGCGGCGTTTCTGCCGGCGGACTTTTTCCTGCTCCTGTTTTCTCCTGCTTTTGATGCCGAGAATTTTTTCTTCAAGTTTGTCACAAAGATCACGGCGGGCAAAAAAGCGGTTGGATCCCTGTAGGCGGGAGGATTGGCACTTAATTTCAATGCCAGAGGGGGCGTGGCGAAGCTGGACACAGGAAGAGGTCTTGTTGATCTTCTGTCCGCCGGAGCCGGAGCCGCGGATAAAGTTTTCCGACAACTCCTCTTCACGAATGCCCAGTTTGGCCATCCGTTCGTAAAGCTTCTCCCATTTTTCCTGCGTGATCACGGCTGGATGTAACCACAAAGGAGGAGGAATCGGAAAAGAAAAGTGGAGCGGGTGAACGGATTCGAACCGTCGACAATCACGTTGGCAACGTGATGCTCTACCAACTGAGCTACACCCGCGTTAGAAGGTCGGTGATTATGCGAATTCGGAAAACCAATGCAAGCCGGAATCGGCAGAAAGTTGAAATCTAAGGATTAATTCCAGTTTTCCAGCTTCAAATTTGGATTTACATCTTCCGGCGGTTCGAACGGGTTTCCAGCCGACCATTTAATGTAAGCCGCTCCAGCGATCATCGCGGCATTGTCGGTGCATAGTTTTGGCGAGGAAAGGCGCAGCGGAATGCCGCATTTTTCTGAAAGACGACCCAGTTTTTCGCGTAGAACTTTATTCATCGATACCCCGCCGGCACAGGCGAATGAAGCGCAGTCGTACTGCTCCAAGGCGCGTTCGATGCGTACAGCCAGCGCATCCGCGACAGCTTCTTGGTAGCTGGCGATCAGATCCCGTTTGGCCGTTTCATCCTTCAGGATATCGGGGTGGTTTTGTACGTAATAGAGCAGCGCTGTTTTCAGTCCGCTGAAACTGAAGCAGAGTTTGCGGTCAAAATCATATTTCCACTCACCGCCGACGTTATCGAGGCCGCGCGGAAAACGGACGGCCTGCGGATTACCTCCCTCGGCGGTTCGCTGAATCACCGGGCCGCCGGGATAGCCGAGGCCGAGCAGCAGCGCGCCTTTGTCGAGCGCTTCGCCTGCCGCGTCGTCAATCGTCTGCCCGACGATTTCATAACGGCCGGGCGCCGTCATATAAACCAGCTTGGTGTCGCCGCCGGAAACGAGCAGCACCATCATCGGGAATGCGCCGTCGAGTTCAGGCGGATTTTCGCCCAGAAAAACCGAATAGATGTGGCCCTCGTGGTGGTGTACGCCGGCGAATGGAATCTTCAGCCGCTGACTGAGCGCACGTGCGGCGGAATAGCCGATCAAAAGCGAGCTGGCGAGTCCGGGGCCGTACGTCACCGCAATACTGCCGAGCTGGTCATAGGTACAGTTTGCATCCTGCAGAGCCTCTTCAATGATGCCCGGCAGCTTCTTGACATGATCGCGCGAGGCGATTTCCGGCACGACACCGCCGTAGGGCGCATGTTTGGCAATCTGTGAATAAATGATGTTTGAGCGCACTGCGCCGTCAACCAGCACAGCCGCCGCGGTTTCATCGCAAGAGGTTTCAATGCCGAGTAAAATCACTTCATCCATTCCTGCTGGATCAGCATGCCTTTGAGTGTACCGATGGCATAATCGAGCTGAACATCGCGGATATCAGATTCAACCGGCAGGTCTTTATCAATTTCTCCGTCCTTTTGCGCCTGTTTCAGGCGGATGTTGAAAAGATCTTCGGGATTCATTTCAACCTTCACGTCCGGTTCAATACCGTGATCCTGAATAATGCGTTCGCTTGGCGTATAATATTTGGCTGTAGTCAGCTTAATGGCGGCGCCGTCTTCCAGCGGCAGCACGCTCTGTACGCAGCCCTTGCCAAATGTTTTTTCACCGACCAGCACAGCGCGCTTATGATCCTGCAGCGCGCCGGAAACAATTTCCGATGCACTGGCGCTTCCGCCGTTCACCAGAATAACGACCGGGAATCCGGTATGATGAGTGTTTCCGGATGATTTAAAGCGCTGATCCGCCGCTTCTCCGGCCCGGCCTTTGGTGAAAACAATCAGATCTCCGCGCGGCAGAAAAAGTTCTGCTACGCCGGCGGCGGCAGTCAGCAGTCCTCCGGGATTGCCGCGCAGGTCAAGAATCAGAGCACGCATGTTTTGGTCAACCAGCTTTTGCAACTCGGTTTTTAAATTTTCAGCGGTTGGTTCGCTGAACTGAGTAAGGCGGATATAACCAATATGGTCTTCGAGCAGTTTCGCGTCTTTTACGCTGGCCACCTCAATATTTTCCCTTGTGATGGCGTGCTCTTTAATTTCGTGCGTTGAGGGGCGGACAGCCTTTAGTTTTACATCGGTTCCTGCGTCGCCGCGCATCATCTTAACGGCATCAGAAAGCGACATCTCCCGTGTTTCTTTGCCGTCGATTTCAGTGATCACATCGCCGGACAGAATCCCGGCACGGAACGCCGGCGTATCTTCCATCGGAGAAACGACGGTCAACAGGCCGGCCTTCATACTGATCACCAGCCCGACGCCGCTGAAGTGACCCTCCGTGTCATCCTTCATATCCTGATAGGACTCATCGTCCATAAACTGGCTGTAGGGGTCGAGATCCTGAAGCATGCCGGTCATGGCGTGGCGGATCAGCGAATCATAGCCCGCCTCGTTGGTGTCCACATAACTGCGGTGAACCTCTTCCAATACTTTGGTGAACAGCGCAATCGCCTCATAGGCGTTGGTATAAGATTCCGCCGCGCGCGGCGCGGCGATGAACGCGAAGAGTCCCAGCAAAAAAACAGCAGTCTTGGCCTTCATAACAGTTCTCCTAAAAATCCCCACAAGCCTAGCTGAAAAGTTCCATAGATTGGAAACTTTTCTTCCAAACATTGGAAAATCAGCCGACCAGCCGATTGAGCTTCTTGAGCGTGAGGTTTTCGAGTGAATCAACAATCGCGTCGGCTTGGGTGAGCGTTTCTGCCGGATAGCTGTTGGTGACGGAGAGAACCTTTAACCCTGCGCCTTTGGCCGAATAAATTCCTGCTGGTGTATCTTCAATCGCTAATCCGCTGATTACGCCAAGTTTCTGCATCGCCAGTTTGTACGGCGCGGGGTCGGGTTTGCTGATATGCGTATCGTCGGCGGTGACGATGGTATCAAAGGCTTTTTCAATACCGAGTTTTCCAAGGATTGGAAAAATATCGGTTCGCAGTGCGCCGGAGCAGATGGCGAGTGGAATGTTTCCCGACAGATGTTTGATCAGCTCAACCGCGCCGGGCAGGGCGGCGGCTCCGTCGGATTCCAGAAGTTCCTGAAACGCGGCGGCTTTCTTTCCGATCAGGCCAGCCAGTTCATTTGTTCCAGACTTTGGAAAAATGTGGCGGAAGGCATCGCGGTCATCGAAGCCGATGATGTCTTTGATGTAGTCGTTCCACGCAATGGCTTTGCCGAGCGGTTCAAGCACTTTGTTGAATGCCGCCCAGTGCAATCGTTCGGAGTCCACGATGATACCGTCGAAATCAAATATTACTGCTGAAATCATTTAGGGAGTTTAACCACGAATGAACACGAATGAACACGAATTTTTAGACCGGATGAGAAGGAGAAGGTTTTGCCACAAAAGATCGCATAGAACTCAAGGAGTCCTTTTGTGTTCCTTGTGCTCTCTCGTGGCAAAAAATTAGCGTCTATTGGCATTCATTCGCGGAAGTTTGCTGCCGGTCGACTTTTGACCTTCAGACTTTGGACTCTTATTGATTGTCGAGATAATCACCAGCATCGAGTTCCTGAAGAACTTTCTGTTCGGTGTATTCGTCGGCAAGGCGGGCGAGTTTGCTGTGTTTAAGCCAGAAAAAAGGTTTTTTCTGCGCGCCGGCAATGGCTTTGCAGTGCTTGGCGATTTTGTCGAAAGTCATAACAGTTTCACTGAGGTAGATACCGAGCAGCGGCGGCAGGTTGTTGCGTCCGACCTGTCCGGTGATGAGGTCTTTGGCTGCGGCGCTTTTTTGTACATACTCGGCGCGGGCGGCAAGAATCTGTTCGGCAAAGGTTTCGTAGTTTTCGTGTTCGGGGTCGAGCGAGATGCTGAGATTGCCGAGGATGACACCGATTTGCGCATAAAGCGCTTCGATCTGCTCCCGGCAGGTGTGGAAGAATCGGTGGCCTTCGTAAGGCCGCAGTTTCGCATTGAGATTACAGAGCACCTTCACGTGATCGCCGATGCGCTCGATTTCCACAATGCAGCGGTCGAGATGCTGAACCAGCACTGCCTGCCGGCGCGAGAGAAAGCGCGAGGTAATGCGTGCGAGATAATCCCGGAAGGCCAGCTTGACAGCATCAATTGTTTTTTCGTTCTGGAAGACTGCTCGCCCAACCCGTGAATCCGGCGCATCGAGCAATGTTCTGTCAAGCTGCAGGCTTTCACGGCAGATATTGACGGTTCGCTGCAGTTCGCGCATGGCGGCGTGCAACGCCTGTTCGGGCGTTGGAATGAACGTTTCGTCTAGGAAACTCGGTTGCGGTGCGGCTTTCTTTGATGGTATGAGGCGGCGAACCAAAGCGGCGTGCAATGATACAAACGGGAGCACAATAAACGCAGTCAGTATCATTTTAATCATGTTCGCGTTGGCGGTCTGATGAACGAGGTCGCCGGGCAGTAGCGGAATCCAGCGGTAGAAGAGCGGCGCGGCCAGCGCGGCGAGAACTCCTCCGAAAAGATTGAAGAGCAGATGCGAGATTGCACTGCGGCGTGCGTCGATGTTGGTGCCAATACTTCCAGCCAGTGCAGCAACACAGGTGCCGATATTCGCTCCGATAATGATTGGAAAGACATCGGGCAGGTCGGTGATGACGCCCGCCTGAATGAGCGCAAAGCTCATGCCGATTGTCGCTCCGCTGTGGATGACGGCCGAGACGGCGGTGGCGAGCAGAATGCCGCGCAGCATGCCGCCGGGAGTTGTGCCATTGATTTGTTCGAAAAGCGGAACCAAAGCGTCCCGGTGGGATGCAATCGCTGCGCTCATGGTGGACATGCCGAGAAAGAGCAATCCGAACCCAAGCAGTGCCAGCCCGGCCTGTTTGATTTGTATTTTTGGTGCAGCGAGGTTCAGGAAAGCGCCGAGTGTGATCGCGACAAAACAATAGTCAGTCAGCTTAAACGAAATGAGCTGCATCGAAAGCGTGGTGCCGATATTAGCGCCAAGCATGACGGGAACGGATTCGGTCAGCGTCATTAGGCCGGCATTGATGAAGCCGACGAGCATGACAGTGGCCGCGCTGCTTTGAACGAGAGTTCCTATGACAGCTCCAAAACCGAGGCCGGTCCCCCGATTATGAGTGGCGCGGGCGAGAATGCGGCGCAGGCTGTCACCCGCGCAACGCTTCAATCCGTCGGTCAAACTGTTCATGCCGAAGATGAACAGAGCCAGTCCGCCGAGCACAGAAAAAATTTCCATACAGCCTCTTATGTTGTTAGCCAGACGGTTTGGTAAGGATCCAATGAAATTTTCTTGTTGGCGCCGTTATAGCGCATTCCGCTGAGCAGATCGGTGCAGGGCGAGGCGCTGTTGAATTCGGGAACCCGTTCGTCGAGGCGGAGCTCTTTCCGAACGTTGGAAAAATTGCTGATACAGATGGCGGTGCCATTCGCCGCCGTACGCACA
>JBAYVX010000047.1:0-10516 GCA_041674365.1 Kiritimatiellales bacterium
CTCGGCCATTACGAGCGCTACACCGGCCAGCCCACCTCGAAAAAGAGCAATATCACCGCCGGACGTATTTACTGGGACGTCCTCCACAAAGAGCGCAAGGGAGACTATCTCGGCGGTACCGTGCAGATGATTCCGCACATCTCCAACGAAATTAAATCCAAAATCCGCGCACTCGAATCCGAAAATCCCGATGTCATTGTCATTGAGCTGGGCGGAACCGTCGGCGATATCGAAGGTCTCATTTTTCTCGAAGCATTGCGCCAGCTCGGCACCGATGTCGGCCGGGACAACTCCATGTACATTCACCTCACCTACGTTCCGTACATCAAAGCGGCTAAAGAGGTGAAAACCAAACCCACCCAGCAGAGCGTCGCCAAGCTGCGCGAAATCGGGATTATGCCGCACATCCTCGTTTGCCGTACTGAAGTGGATCTGACTGAAGAACACCTCGATAAACTGGCCATGTTCTGTAACGTGCCTAAAGAGTGTGTCATTGTCGAAAAAGACGTTGAAACTTCCATCTACGAAATTCCGCTTGTTCTGGCCGAACAGGGTGTCGATGAACTCATTCTCAACCACTTCCGTATCGCCAGACCGACCAAACCGCTCAAAAACTGGCAGAAACTCATTTCCGTCATCAAGAATCCGAAAGGAACGATCCGCATCGGTGTTGTCGGAAAATACTCCGAACTGCAGGATGCCTATAAATCCATTTACGAAGCACTCTACCACGGCGGATACGCCGCGGAATACAAAGTGGATATCGTTAAAATCGCGGCAGAAGACATTGAGAAAAACCCCGACATTCTAAAAACTGTCGCGGGCATTCTCATCCCCGGCGGTTTCGGCTCACGCGGCATGGAAGGCAAAATCCGCGCGGCGCAATACGCCCGCGAAAATAAAATTCCATTCCTCGGGATCTGCCTTGGCCTGCAATGCGCTGTTATTGAATTCGCCCGCAATGTGTGCGGACTGGCCTGCGCGCACACCACGGAGTTCGACGAGGAACGTGGCGTCAAAACTGAACATCCGGTCGTCTGTCTGCTCGAAGAACAGCGCGCTGTCACCGAAAAAGGCGGCACCATGCGCCTTGGCGCCTGCCCCTGCATACTCGAAAAAGGGACGAAATCCTTCGCGGCCTACGGCGAAAAGAAAATTTCCGAACGTCACCGCCACCGCTATGAAGTGAACAACAACTACCGCAAGCAACTCGAAGAAAATGGACTGATTGTTTCCGGAACCAATCCCGACATCGGCGTAGTCGAAATGATCGAACTGCCGGATCATCCGTGGTTCGTCGCTACGCAGGCGCATCCGGAACTCAAGAGCCAGCCCGTGCTGCCGCATCCGCTTTTCCGCGACTTTGTTGCCGCCGCCATTAAGAACAGTTTATGAAACGGTTCTTTGCCACCGTATGCAATCTGACAGCTCCGGCAGAAACGTCTGATCCGCTTATCCTGAGCCGCAGAACACAGCGGCTTGCGATCTGGGAAGGTTCTCTGTGGGCCGTCATGTGGGGATTTGGCGAAACATATATTGCTCCGTTTGCCGTTTTTTTGAATGCCAGCAATCTTGTCATGGCGTTTATCGGAGCCGGACCGGTACTGATTGCTGCAATTGCCCAGCTGGTCGGAGCAGGTCTGCTCGACCGGGTCGGCCGCCGTATGCCGATCATTTTGACAGGCGCAGCCATACAGGCCGTCTCATATCTGCCCCTTTTTATTCTGCCCGTCCTGCTGCCTTCAGGCGGCATACCGGCGCTGCTAACCGCTTTAATCATTTGCTTTTTCTTTTTCGGGATATCCGTTCCGTCCTGGATGAGCCTGATGGGCGATGTCGTCGATCCGGCTGACCGCGGACACTATTTTTCAAACCGGACGCGCATCATCATGTACACTATGCTGGCCGCAATGCTACTGGCCGGTGTAATGATCAACCGATGGAAAAACGTTGGACACCCCGCCATTGGATTTGGATTCCTATTCGGAACCGCCTGTCTGACCCGCCTGATCAGCTTGTTCTTCATGCGCCGACACTATGACGCTCCGCTCCAAAAACCGCAGGAGAACACCTACTTTTCATTCCTGGACTTTATTCGAGCCACCCCCAGATCCAACTTCGCAAAATTCACCTTCACCGTCGCACTTATGAACGGAACCGCACAAATTGCCAGGCCGTTTTTTGCTGTGTACATGCTCCGGGATCTTCATTGGTCCTACCTTCAATTTACTGCGAACATGGCTGCCTTTCTGCTTTCACAGACGCTATTCGTGCGCTGGTGGGGCTCTCTCGGCGACCGGCATGGCAACCGGGCGGTTCTGATTGCCACCAGTTGCCTGATGCCCCTGCTGCCGCTGGTCTGGGTTTTTTCAACCAACTATTTCGTTCTGCTGCTGGCGCAGGTCCTCTCCGGCGCATGCTGGTCCGGATTCAATCTGTCCGCATCAAACTTCGTGTACGATTCGGTCTCTCAAGTAAAACGAGCCCGCGCCTTCAGCTATTATAATCTGCTCAACGGTCTGTTCTGCGTAGCTGCCGCAATGCTTATCGGCGCGCCCATCGCTGAACACGTTCCGGCAGAGTTCAGGCTGGGCGCCATGCAAATTACATTTCTATCATCTCTGCCCGTCGTCTTTATAGTTTCGAGCCTCGCACGGGTGATCGCGGCTGCAATTATGTTTCCGCAGTTCCGCGAAGTACGCGCCGTCGAACCGATTTCAACCGTACGTATTTTATGGCGTCTGGGTTCCGGCCAACCGCTGCTTGCTCAGGTTGGAGAATTCATTCCGCTCATCCGCAAAATCTACACATCAACCGCCCACAACAACGGGAAATGATCAGCACAGGGTTTCCAATGTTTGGAAAAAAGGAACGGAGATTTTCCAACCATTGGAAAGTCAGGGAAGCGTGAGGATTTCGGGGGCGGCAATACCTACAGCAACGGTATGTTCAAAGTGCGCAGAGACGCTGCCATCGCAAGTGACGGCGGTCCAGTTGTCGTCAAGTACTTTGACTTTCGGCCCGCCGATATTGACCATGGGTTCAATCGCGAGCGTCATGCCTGGTTTGAGTTTCGGGCCGTGGCCGGGTTTCCCAAAGTTTGGAATCTGCGGGTCTTCGTGCATATCGCGCCCGATACCGTGACCGACGAATTCGCGAACGACTGAAAATCCGGCGGCTTCCACAACGGTCTGAATAGCATATGAGATATCGCCAAGCCGGTTGCCGGAGACGGCTTTGGCAATTCCCGCATCCAGAGCCGCCCGGGTGACTTCGAGAAGTTTTTTCTTCTCATCGCTGATTTCACCGGCAGCAACCGTAATGGCGGTATCGCCGATAAACCCGCCAAAGGTAATGCCCGCATCAATGCTGACGACATCCCCTTCTTTGATGACGCGTTTCCCAGGAATACCGTGGACGACTTCTTCATTAACAGAAACACAAATTTGGCCGGGAAAGCCATGATAGCCGTAAAAAGCGCTGGTTCCGCCGAATTCGCGAATGAGTTCGAAGGCTGTATTTCCGAGTTCGAGGGTGCTAATGCCGGGGCGAACCATGGCGGCAAGTTCGTCGCGAACGCGAGCAGTCATGCGGTTAACGCAACGCATAGCGTCGATTTCAAGGGGCGTTTTGATCACAATCATGAAAAACCTTACGCGTTGAGTACGCTGAGGACGAGTGTGTCAGTTTCCGCCGCCTTGCCGCCGGCGGCGATGTCGCGAAGAAGCCCCTGCTGCCGATAATAGGTGATCAGCGGCGCAGTTTGCTTTTCGTAGACTTCAAGACGGTTGAGTATGGTGGCTTCGCTGTCGTCGGCGCGTTGATAGAGTTCGCCGGCATCCACATCGCATACACCTTCTTTTTTCGGTGGACGGCTGATGATGTGATAAACAGAACCGCAGCTTTTGCAGACACGGCGTCCGGTGAGACGCTTCAAAAGGATTTCGCGTTCAACAACGAGGTTAAAAACGTGACTGACGGTTCCGTTTTTATTTTTAAAGAGAAGATCCAGTCCTCCGGCCTGATCAATAGTGCGCGGAAAGCCATCAAACATAAAGCGGGCGGAGGCCGCTTCGCTGGAAATTCGTTCTTCGATAATACGTAGAATAACTGAGTCGGGAACAAGCTGTCCGGATTCCATGAAGACTTTGGCTTCGAGGCCGACAGGCGATCCCGATTGAAGGGCAGCGCGGAGCATATCACCGGTGGAAATGTGGATGTAATCCGTCTGTTTCTTGAGAAATTCAGCCAAAGTTCCTTTTCCTGCACCGGGGCCGCCGAGAAGAATAATTGCTTCCATCGCCTACCTTCTTCCGGATTTAAGTTTCCCTTTTTTCAGAAATCCATCGTAATGGCGCATAAGCAGGTGGGATTCAATCTGGCGCATGGTGTCGAGCATAACTCCCACGATAATGAGCAGGCTGGTTCCCCCGAAGAAAGAGGCAACCATGTACGGAATGCCGAACTGGTTGCCTAAGATGGTCGGCAGGACGGCAATCAGAGTCAGGAAGACTGCGCCAGCGAGTGTGATGCGGGTCATGGTACGGTCGAGGAAGTCCGCGGTGGATTTCCCAGGACGGATGCCAGGGATGTAGCCGCCACCCTTTTTTAAATCATCCGCGATCTGGACAGGGTTGAACTGCGTGGCGACCCAGAAATAGGAGAAGAAGAGGATCATGAGACCGAAGCAGATCATGTAGAGGCTGGTGCCGTAACCCAGAGCGGCGCCGATGTGTTTGGCAGCAGGCCAGGGAAGCATGTTAAACAGCTTGGCGGGAAACATCAGGATGGCCTGAGCAAAAATAATGGGCATAACACCGGCATAGTTAACGCGAAGCGGCATAAAGGTGTGTTGTCCGCCGTAGACTTTGTTGCCGATAACCCGTTTGGCGTACTGCACCGGAATTTTCTGCTGGGCCTGTGTGACCGCAACTACCAGTGCAATTACGGCCAGAACCATGATGAGCATGGCTGCGGCCATGAAGGGAGACTGACGTACCACTCCGTCAACCGGCTTGAACATACTGATCATTGCACCTACCGCAGCCGGCATACGGCTGACAATGTTGACGGTGATGATCATGGAAATGCCGTTACCGATGCCGCGTTCGGTGATCTGTTCGCCGAGCCACATCATCATGAGCGTTCCGGTGACTAGAGTCATGGCGGTGAGCAGTTCAAATCCGAAACCGGGAATGCGAACGACATCGGCCGGAAAGTAGAGCTGGCCGCTTTCAAGCGCACGGGCGATCAGGAAGCCCTGAAAGGCGCAGAGCGCGACGGTGAGGTAGCGGGTGTACTGGGTGATTTTCGCGCGGCCGGATTCGCCTTCGCGAGCCAGTTTTTCAAGTGCAGGAACCACCGCAGTCATCAGCTGGATGATGATCGATGCGCTGATGTAGGGCATGATCCCCAAAGCACCGACGGCGCAGTTTTTGACCGCACCGCCGCTGAACAAGTTGAACATGTCTAGAAATCCCCCGCCCTGCCCGGAGGTCTTGATGTAGTTGGTGATCATGCCGAAGTCCACACCCGCAATCGGGATGTCGGAGATCAAACGGCACAGAAAAACCACGCCCAAGGTGAAGAGTATCCGCTGGCGAAGCTCCTGGATCTTAAAGCTGTTGACGAAGGCGGAAAGCATCGTTTAACCCCGCTGAATTTATAAATCAGACTGTTTCGCAACTGCCACCGGCAGCTTCGATCTTTTCTTTGGCCGCAGCGCTGAAGGCGTTGGCTTTGACCGCGATTTTTTTCGCAATCTCACCGTTGCCAAGCACTTTGATGCCGTCCCAATTGCCTTTGACCATTCCGGTCTGACGAAGCAGATCCATGGTGACTTCGGTTCCGGCTTCAAAGGCGTTAAGCGCGGCGACATTGATCGGCGCAAAGACCTGACGGTTGACGTTGCTGAAGCCGCGCTTGGGAATACGGCGGGCCATGGGCATCTGACCGCCCTCGAAGAGCGGCTTATGCTTGTGACCGGAGCGGGCGTAGGCCCCTTTATGTCCGCGTCCGGAGGTTTTACCTTTACCGGACGCCCGGCCGCGACCTACGCGCATTTTCCGGTGAGTCGAACCTTTTGCAGGCTGTAATGAATGCAGTTCCATCTTAAAAACCTCTTACTTTATTTTCCGCGGGCCGCCATCACAGATTCGCGCGAGCGCAGGCTGGCGAGAGCCTCCATGGTAGCTTTGGTTACGTTCAATCGGTTGCTGCTGCCAAGCGATTTGGCAAGCACGTCGCGCACACCGGCAAGTTCAAGTACCGCACGGCAGGAGCCGCCGGCAATAACACCGGTACCTTCGGATGCCGGACGCAGGAGAACCTGCGCGCCGCCGAATTCGCCGTGTGCTTCATGAGGGATGGTGGTGCCTTTCAATACAACGGGTTTCATGGCGCGTTTGGCGCTTTCGCCGCCTTTGCGAATTGCATCGGCCACTTCGTTGGCTTTACCGAGGCCGTAACCGACCCGTCCGGCTCCGTCGCCGACGATAACCAGCGCTCCGAAGCTGAAACGACGCCCACCTTTGACCACTTTTGAATTGCGGTTAATGTGAACTACGCGTTCTTCGAACTCCGATTTCACTTTTTTTTCTGCTGATTTTTCAGTCACTTCAAGCAACTCCTAATTTAAAACTAAAACTGAAGGCCGGCTTCGCGAGCACTGTCGGCCAGCGCACGCAGACGCGAACCGAAAGCAAAGCCGCCGCGGTCGAAAACAACCTTGGACACACCCTGAGCCTTGGCCGCTTCGGCCGCTTTGGTTCCAAGCGCTTTGGCGATATCGACGGTGCACTTGTCGCCCACCGATGAAGCCGAACAAATGGTTTTCTGCGCGTCGTCGTCGATGACCTGCACGTAAATATAACGGTTGGAAACATACACAGCCATGCGCGGACGCTCGGCGGTTCCCTGAACCTTGTTCCGCAGACGGAGGTGTCTGCGCTTCCGATAATCTGATTTGTTTTTGAGCTTCATGATTAAGCCACTGCCTTACCTTCTTTACGCCGGACCTGTTCGCCTTTGTAACGCACCCCTTTGCCCTTGTAGGGTTCTGCGGGAGCGTACGCGCGGATGCGCGCGGCGACCTGACCGACCAGAGCCTTGTCGTGCCCTGATATTTTTACTTCCGTTGTCCCGGTGACTTCGACTTTGATGCCTTCGGGGATTGCATATTTGATTTCATGCGAGAAGCCGAGCGAAAGAACCAGGACTTTGCCCTGCAACACCGCTTTGTAACCGACGCCCTGAATTTCAAGTTCTTTGACGTAGCCGTTCTGCACGCCCAGAACCATGTTCTTGAGCGTATTGCGAATGGTTCCATGTAGCGCGCGGGATCCCTTGGTTTCATCTTTACGATCAACCACTACCTGACCACCGCCAACCGCCACGGTGATCTGCGGAGGAATCTTCAGTGTGCTCTGCCCTTTGGCACCTTTAACCGTTGCGACATTCCCGCTGAGCGAGACTTCCACGCCCGCCGGAACTGTCAAAGGCAATTTTCCTATTCTAGACATCGTTACAACCTCAATTTGAAATTACCATACATAGCAAAGGACTTCGCCGCCCACATGGGCTTTGCGAGCCTGACTGTCGCTGAGCATACCGGATGAGGTGCTCAGAATCGCGGTGCCGATACCTCCCAGCACGCGCGGAATATCTTCGGCTCCCACATAATGGTGGCAGCTCGGACGGCTGACACGACGCAGACCCTGAATCACCGGTTTCTGATCATCCTGATATTTAAGATGCAGCACCAGGGTCGGCTTACCTTCCACTTTTTCCGTGGTGTAGTCCTTGATGTACCCTTCCTGCTTCAGGATACGGGCCAGCTCACTCTTCATTTTCGAGTGGGGCATCTGCACCTTGACGTGTTTCGCTATAGTGGCGTTACGGATACGAGTCAGCATATCAGAAATGGGATCGCACAATATCATTGCTGTTCACCTTTGTTTTTGGCGTTTTCAAACGGCATTCCCATCAGGCTGAGCAGCTCATAGGCTTCCGCGTTGGTTTTTGCCGTCGTGACAAATGTCACATCCATACCATGTACTTTACGAACATGATCCGGATTGATTTCCGGGAAAATGGTTTGTTCCTTAAGGCCGAGAGAATAGTTCCCGCGTCCATCAAATGATTTGGGCGAAATTCCGCGGAAGTCGCGAATACGCGGCAGGGCGATGTTGATCAGCCTGTCAAGAAATTCGTACATCCGTGCACCGCGCAACGTGACTTTACCAGCCAGCGAAACGCCTTCACGCAGCTTGAAGTTCGAGACGCTTTTACGCGCCTTGATCGTCACCGGGCGTTGACCGGTAATTTTTCCCAAGTCGTCCAGAACCGCCTGCAACGCATCGCGGTCGTGCTGCATGCCGACCGATACGTTGATGTTGATTTTGGAAAGCGACGGAATCTGCATGCGGTTGCCGTAGTTGAACTTCTTCTGAAGTTCCGGCACCACCAGTTCACGATATTTTTTCTTCATTGCCGGTATCATGGATACCCACCCCTCTGGATAAATGGATTAAGTTACTCTGCTTTCTTCAAATTCGAAATGTGAATTGAAGCTTCTTTATCGAACACGCCGCCCTGCGGATTGTCCTGCGTTTTACGCATGTGCTTCTTCACAAAATTCAGCCCTTCAACCAGCGCCCGCTGGTTGCCCGGAAGCACCTGCAGAACCTTGCCGGTCTTGCCCTTGTCATCGCCACTGATGGCTTTGACCAAATCACCTTTTTTAATACACGTTGCCATACAAAATGTCCCTCTCCTTAAAGCACTTCCGGCGCCAGCGAGACAACCTTCATAAAGTTGCCGTCACGCAGCTCGCGGGCCACCGGGCCGAAGATGCGCGTTCCGCGCGGATTTTTCTGGGCGTCAATGATGACGGCCGCGTTATGATCGAAACGCAGGACGGAGCCGTCACGGCGGCGGATCGGAGCCGTGGTGCGAACTACAACCGCCTCGCACACATCGCCTTTTTTGACGACGCCGCCGGGCTGGGCTTCTTTCACGGCCACTTTGATTACTTCGCCGACTTTGGCGTAGCTGCGTTTTGTTTTTAACACCCGGATACACATCACGCTGCGCGCGCCGGTGTTATCCGCGACATCCAGTCTGGTCTGTACTGAAATCATTTACTTACCCTGCCTTATTTGGACAAAACTTCTATGAGCCGCCAGCGTTTGAGCCGGCTGATCGGACGGGTTTCCATTACACGTACCACATTCCCGATTTTGGCTTCGTTATTTTCATCATGCGCATGAATTTTTTTCGTCATGCGAAGCTCCTTGCCCAGCAATGGATGCCGAACCCGACGCTCGACGAGTACCGCAATGGTTTTATTTCCCACCGCACTGCAGACGCGACCTTCGCGCACTTTCCGATGACCTCTTGACTCCATCTTTTACCCCTCGGCTTTTGCAGCCTGATTCATAACAGTTTTGATGCGCGCTACCGAACGCCGAAGGGCGCGGATGCGGAGCGGATTTTCCAGCTGACCGGAAACCTGCTGAAGACGCATGGTGAACAGCTCCTTCTTCGCATCATCAAGCTGCTGCTGCAGTTCGACAGTTGTCAGATCCGTAAGTTGTTTTACTTTTTTCATTCCGATACTCTCAATTATTTACCGATATGACGGGTGACAAAGCGTACACGGATCGGCAGCTTGGTAGCTGCGAGCCGCATGGCAATGCGCGCCTGCTGCTCGGTGACTCCGTCGAGCTCAAAGAGCATCCGTCCGGGACGAACCACTGCGACCCAGCCTTCGACGCCGCCTTTTCCTTTACCCATTCGGACTTCCAGCGGTTTCTTCGTAAACGGCTTATCCGGGTAAATTCGAAGCCAAAGTTTTCCTTTGCGTTTCAGATTGCGGTTGATCGCCACACGGCAGGCCTCAATCTGAATGTTTGTGATCCATGCGCGCTCCAGCGCCTGCAGGCCGTACTCACCGAAGGCCAGCGTGGTGCCGGCTTTGGCCATACCGCCGCGGGAGCCCTTCTGGACTTTCCGATACTTAACTCGTTTGGGCATTAAAGGCATTGGTCAATACTCCTAAGCTTGCGCCTTCTCATCCTTCTTACAAATCCACACCTTGATACCGATGGCTCCGGCCACAGTTCGAGCAGTTGCCGTTCCGTAGTCAATGTCGGCCCGTAGCGTATGAAGCGGAACTTTGCCTTCTTTGTAGCTTTCCGTACGGGAAATCTCGGCTCCGCCCAAACGTCCGCCAGCCAGCACCTTAATGCCGTCCGCGCCGGTATCCATGGCCATCTGAATTGCACGTTTCATCGCCCGGCGGTAGGAAACACGTCGTTCCAACTGCAAAGCAATTCCTTCGGCCACCAGTTTGGCATCAATATCAGGGTTCTTTACTTCATCAATTTCAATGTAAACTTCTTTTTTGGTCATCTTACTGAGCTGCTCACGCAGCTTTTCGATGTCTCCGTCCTTGCGGCCAATCACCAAACCCGGACGGGCTGTGCGAATGGTCACGCGGACGCGGTTGGCATAA
>JBAYVX010000048.1:0-10393 GCA_041674365.1 Kiritimatiellales bacterium
CTTCAGCGCGGTCTCCGCCGACTCCAGCGCGCGCCGGGTTGCGGTCAGCTGCGCGACGCTGTTTTCCAGATTCAGGAAAGAGCGCTGCGTATCCAGCGTCACGTTGTCTTTGAGCGCTTCCAGTCCGTATTGGCTGACTCTCGACAGCGCCTCAGCCCGCGCGCGGGAAGCGCGGATTTCTCCGCCTTGAAAAAGCGGCCAGACCGCGCTCACGCCGACCAGACTTTCACGCCGGTCAATCGCCGGAGAGAACGAACTGTCCGCGTGGTTATATTGCGCGTTCAGCGAAATGACTGGCCAGCGCCTGCGGCTCGCGGCGGAAATCATGTACCGGCTGGTTTGCAGTTCCTTGCGCGCCTGTTCCAGCATCGGCTGGTTGTTTACTGCGGACTTTACCCACTCTTCCATGAGAGCGGGAATCGGCCCCTGCGGCTCCAGCGTCTTCAGACCGGCCAGCGCACCGACGGACTTATGCGTGAGCTTTTCCAGCGTGCGGCGGGCAAGTTGTACGCCGTTGCGGGCGCTGAGCAGTTCCGACTGCGCGCCGTCCAGCCGCGCACGGGCTTCTTCGACGGCGATGATGTCGCCGGTTCCGGCCTTACGCTCGCTCTCGGCGCGGTCACTGATTTTCTGCAACAGCGTCTGCCGGCTGAGCGCTGTCCGCTCCAGTGCTTCCGCGCGCAGCACCGCGAAATAGGCATCGGCAGTTTGCAGAATTAAATCCTGTTGAACGGCGAGCAGTCCCGCTTCGTAACCCTCGGCTTTCGAGCGCGACGCCTGAAGCGTTGACCAGGCCGAGCCGTTAATCAGTGGCTGCGTCAGCGTTACGCTGTAGCTGGACGGATTGTAGGATTCGTTAATCGGCGCGGGGCCGAAACCTTTGAGATCGAGATTGTTCTGGCTCACCGAGCCTTCGGCGGTCAGCCGGGGTGCGAGCGCGGAGCGGGCGATGTCCTTGCCGAACTGCTCCGCCTGCAGGCGGGCCTGCGCCTGCGCCACAAGCGGACTCGATGCCGAGGCCTGCCGGTACACCGTCAGCAGATCTTCCGCATGCACGGTCATTGATGTGACAATGACTACGGCTGCCGCAAACCGATCGACTCGCATAGCGCTGAAATCCTTTCCGCATCTTTTTGCGGACGGCATTTTATACGCAAAGCTCTTCTGCTGCACAGAACAAAGAAATAGAAGTATCAGACAGTTGAAGGGGGACGATTACCGCGAGAGTAAAATCCCGACCGCCGCGCGGCTGTAGCCGAAAAAGACGCTGCGACTACCCGACTAAGGGTTACTTCAACAAACTCAAAAAGCTCTTCTGTAATAATCGAAAGGGCAAAAGTTTTTCAGAGATGTTTCCTAAAAACAACTTGCAAAGTTTGTTTGTAGCACTAAGGTATCGGCCGTATTTTTAACATGTGAAGAGGCCATGTGTTTTCCATTCCTTCATCTTCCGGTGAAGGTACCGGTTGGAACGGCTCGAGGATTATACACAGCAGGTAGCGCCCCATAAGGTGCTCTTATCAAAATATGGATGGAATGGAGCGATCGTCATGCGATATCGATGTGAAAACTGCGGGACACAAAATGAAATCCCGGATTTTGAATTTCCGGAATGCTCCTGTCATACATGCGGAATTCGCCCGTCCTTTATAACCATTGCGCAGAAGGCGGGTTTGATTCTTAGGTATTTAAGGAACCGGTAAAATTCATTTCAGCAACTCTTTTGAGTCAGTCGCATGGGTGCGGCAGATGTGGGAGTAGTCTTCGTAGTGGGCGATGAGAGGTTCGGTGGCGAGATCGCCTGCTCGCAGTTTCCAAACATTGGAAAAAAGCGTTTCCAAAAATGCTTCCGTCAGTTTCGGCGTTATCGTGAGCCGTTTTTTGCTGAAATGATGGGTCATCGTTTTCAGATCGCGCTCCTGCAGGTGATAGACCGCCTGAACTTTTTCATTCAGCTCCGGTGTGTTGTGATTGCCGAAAAACTTTTGCTGTGCCGCAAAGGTGTAGAGCGGAAGCTGACAGTCGAGGTTGAGTTCAATCTCTTTTTCAAGCGTGGCGAGCGGCTTGTTGCTTGAGCGGCTCTTGTAATCGATGACCAGCAACCGGCTCAGCTTCCCGGTTGAATCGAAGATCAGATCAATGCGGTCGATTTTTCCTTTCAGCCGAACTTCTTCTTTGCCGCGTTTGAGCGCAACCGGCAGATCGTGTTTTTCGTCAAACTTCAGCTCGAACAGCGCCGGATAGCGGTTTTCTGCCTGCGCGGTTTCGATGTCCAACCGGACAAAATTTTCAACCATCTGCAGGATCTTACGCTTTTCGGTTTCCCAGACGGCGGGATGTCCCAGGTGACGGCTCGGCCGCCGCTCCGCTTTTTTGAATTCCTCTTCGGCAATTTCGCGCGCCAGTGCGAGCAGATCATCCGCTTTGTTCGGATCAAACACCGCCAGCGGAATCTCGCCGCTTTGCGCGATTTTCCAAACTCCGGAAAAGTTTGTTGCGTATAGTCCGCTCCGTTTGGCGATGGCGGTGTACACCTGTTCAAGAATATCGTGAATCAAACTGCCGCGGTCTGCTAAATCGATATCATCCTCGTGCAGACGGTCAGTTTTGATGTGAAGGATATGTTCCAGAAAGAAAACGAACCGGTTCCTGTTCAGTGTTTCTAACGCTGAGGCGCTGAACTCCGGATTATTTTCCAACCATTGGAAAATCAGCGGCTGAATTTTTCCAATGTTCGGAACTTTTTCAATCGGCCGGACAGCAGATTTTGCGCGGGTTTGGCGCACCTCATCTTCGGCGCGGCAGGCTTCGGGAGGCAGAATGGTGTGGAACGAGTCGCCGAGCGCCGGTTTTTCAATGCCGGTCAGTCCGCGCATCCGTTCGTAGAACTCGCCCGGCGCGCGTTCTTTGCCATCGGCATCGGCGCGGGTATACGAAAGCGTCAGCCGTTCGCGCGCGGCGCTCATGGCGGTGAGGAAAAGAATTTCTTCCTGAATCAGGACTTCACCCGCTTCGGAAAGGGTCAGTTGTGGACAGGCGATTTTTTGTTCGGTCAGAAACGCTCGCAACCGTTTCCGGTCGGTGGCATTCAGCAGTCCGTCGGACTTCGGGATTTGCGGGGAGGTGCGGTCGTCCATTCCGGCGATATAGACAGAGTCAAACCGCAGACCGGCCGCATCCATGGGATTGACGATCCAGACGCCGCGCTCAGTGCTGAGTTCATCTTTGAGCGTGACGTTTTCCAGCAGTTCTTCAAACAGCGACACCATTCGGTCAATCGGCAGCGTTCGAATTTGCGCATCGCTCAATTGCCGAATGAGGTCGTGCACTTCTTCCGGCAGTTCGAGCCCGTGCTGCTCAATGATGAATTGAATCCGTTCGGAAAATTCCAAACCTTGCCTGCCCGCCGTAGCCTTGGCGAAGGAGGGGAAAAACGAAACGAGCTCCTTCGGCAGGCGACGCAGGCGCGGCGGCTCTTTGAGACGGATTTCCCGTACCAGAGCTTCGCGGTCATCAAGTACGGGCCATTGGATGCCGGGTATGAGCAGCAGGTCGCCGAGGCGGTCGCGCGAAAAGGTTTGCGGAAAAGCGAGCAGGGCGAGTAGCGTTTTGACGGGCGGATGTGCGGCGGCGGGCGTTCCTCGCCGGAAATGATATGGAATGCCGAAGCGCTGAAAGACGTCGGGCACGATGTCGGTGTAGGGGCTGAGGTCACGCAGGATCAGCGCAATCTCGTCGGGCGCGGTTCCGGTTTTAATTTCGCGGGCGATGCGGCGCGCGGCGTCTTCGATTTCGCCGTAGGGATTTGCTGAAACAAAAAATGCAACCCGCTCCCGCGATTCGGCTTCGAGAATATTGCTGTCATCCATTTCATAGGCATCGGCGAAATCTTCGATCCATGGTTTCCACTCTTCTTCGGCACCGCGCATCAGTTCGCTGCGTACCACGGCGCAGAGCCGGTCTTCAGCCGCTTCGGCGTGCGCATCCGGAAGAACGGAGATGATTTGCACTTGCTCATGTCCCAAGCGCGTTTTGAGCGCGGCGGCGAAGCGTTCTTCAAACGGATTAAACCAGCGGACGGCGCGGAAGGTGATGCCGTTTTTCAGTTCGCGCGGCAGGTCGTTCGATTCAATCAGCCGGAGCAGGGCGGTATTGATGACGAAACGGTCGGCGATATCTATTTTTGTACACAGCGCGCGCCACGCCGTCAGGAGCTGTCCGATTCCGTGCAGTTTATGATCCGGTTCGTGAGCCGTCAGCCAACGGACAAGGATTGCCTCGTTTTCGGCGAAGACGGCAAAATTCTCGACCGCCTGCTTGAGCAGATCGGCGAGAGCACCGGGCGAAAGGCGGGCGAGCGGCTGGCCGGGAGCAAACTTTACTTTTCCGGCGGCTTCTTCAAGAAGCAGGCGGCTCTCGGCCGGGTTGGGCGAAAGGCCTTTCAGCAGTCCGGCGCGCCGCGCGGCCCGTTCACAGAGATCAAGCAGCTTTTTCTGGGTAAAAAGGCGGGATGTATCCAAAACGCCCTGTTCGAGAACGAGGCGGCGCTCGGCCCGACGCTTTGCCAGCTCGGTCGGAAAAACCGTTAATTTTTCACCGCCTATGTTCATGGTTGATGAAATTAGCAGAGAGCGGTAGGGTTTGCCACCGTTTAGATTCGGTCAGTAACCAAGGAACAACAATGAATTTTGAGAAACGCGCTAAAGAAGTGATGGATGTCGAAATCGCCGGGATGGAGAAGGTTCGCGATCAAATCAACGGCCATTTCAGCACCGCGATTGACTGGATTCTCGCGACCGTGAAAAACGGCGGAAAAGTCGTTGTCACCGGCGTTGGCAAAAATTTCCATATCGGTCAGAAGATGGTCGCCACGTTTAACAGCACCGGCACGCCGGCCGCGCTGCTGCATCCGATTGAAGCGATGCACGGCGATTTCGGGCTGGTCGGCGATAAAGACATTGTTCTGGCGCTGAGCTACAGCGGAGGCTCCGACGAACTGATTGCGTTGCTTCCGGCCTTGAAACGTCGCGGGCTGAAAATCATCGGCATGACCGGCGATGTAACCAGTCCGCTTGGACAGCAGAGTGATCTGGTTCTGCCGATCACGGTCGATAAAGAGGCCTGCCCGTTCGGTATGGCGCCGACGACCAGCACCACCGTCACACTGGCGCTGGGCGATGCGCTGGCCATTGTTTTGCTTGAAGCGCGCGGATTCAAAAAAGAAGACTACGCGAAGCTTCATCCGGGCGGCGCGATCGGCCGCACGCTGCTTCTCAAGGTTTCTGACGTTATGCGCACCAGCGATCGCCTTGCGAAAGTGCTGAGCGGTGCCAAAGTAAAAGATGCGGTGCTGGCGATGACCGGTGCGCGCGCCGGCTGCGTGGCCGTGGTAGACGGGAGCGATGCGCTGCTCGGAATCTTTACGGACGGTGACCTTCGCCGTCATCTGATCGATACACCGAACATTACCGAAGCGGTGATCGATTCGGTCATGACGGTCAAACCGATTACGCTTAAACCTGACCAACTGGCCGTGGATATCCTGAAAATCTATGAAGAGAAAAATATCGACGACCTCGTTGTTGTGAATGAAAACAATCGACTGGTCGGCGCGGTCGATATTCAGGATCTTCCAAAACTCAAGATTCTCTAAACATGGGCCGATTGGAAACAGGCGGCCTGCGCACGCTGTGTGGCGGGCCTTTTTCTTTTGCGGTGGAGCACGGAGAGTGTGTGGCACTTTCCGGTCCGTCGGGTTGCGGTAAAACCCTGCTGCTGCGCGCGCTGGCTGATCTTGATCCGTCCGAAGGAACTGTTCTACTCGACGGCGAAAGCCGCAATGAAATGACCGCATCGCAATGGCGCCGAAAAGTCGGCTGGCTTTCGGCAGAATCTTCATGGTGGTTTGATGGTGTTGGCGCGCATTTTTCCAAGGATTGGAAAAAAAGTTTCCACTGTTTGGAAAAACTGGGATTCGGCGAGGATGTGATGGGCTGGCGGATTGAACGGCTTTCGACGGGCGAGAAGCAGCGGCTGGCTTTATTCCGGCTGTTGCTGAATGAGCCGCAGGTTTTGCTTCTCGACGAGCCAACCGCCTCGTTGGATGTTTCCAATGTTTGGAAAGCCGAAGAGGTGATTGCCGATTACCGGAAGTCAACTGGTGCGGCGGTGGTGTGGGTTAGCCATAATCCGGAGCAGATTGCGCGTACGGCAGACCGCCACCTTTGTTTTAACAACGGCGGACTGGAGGCGGCGGAATGAATGATATTATTCAGCTTTCGCCGCTTGATCTGAGCTTTGCCGCGCTGCTGATTCTGGCACTGGCCGGACTAAGCTTTCGCCTGAAGCTCGGTCTCGGAAAACGCATTTTGATTTCGGCGGCGCGCACGGTGATTCAACTGACGCTGATCGGCTTTGTGCTGAAAGCGCTGTTTGCGCATGTACATATTCTCTGGATGAGTACGATGGCGCTGACGATGCTTCTGGCGGCGGGGCACGAAGTGACGTCGCGGCAGAAGCATAAGCTGCGCGGAGCGTGGGGCTTCAGCATCGGAACAACGTCGATGTTTGTATCCGCCTTTTCCGTGACGGTTTTTGCGCTGGTCGTGATTATCGGTCCCGATCCGTGGTACGAACCGCGCTACGCCATTCCGCTGCTTGGGATGCTGCTGGGCAATACGATGAACGGGATTTCTCTTTCGGCGAATCATCTGACACAGAATATGCGTTCGCACCGCGCGGTGATTGAGACACGACTGGCGCTGGGTCAGACGAAGAGCGAGGCGATTGCCGACATCCGCCGTGAGAGTATCCGTACCGGACTGATTCCAATTGTCAACGCGATGGCGGCAGCGGGGATTGTGAGTCTGCCGGGTATGATGACGGGGCAGATTCTGGCGGGCAATCTGCCGCTTGATGCCGTGCGGTATCAGATCATGATTATGTTTATGGTCAGCGCCGGAACGGGTTTCGGTACGCTGGCCGCGATCTGGATGACCTCTCATCGCCTGTTTGACGACCGCGACCGGCTCCGCCTTGATCGGCTGCGTTCCTGATTTTCCAAGGTTTGGAAAATCTGTTTCCTATTCTTTGACGGGCTCGTTCTGCCTGCCGCATTTCGGGCAGCGGGCAAGCGGAGTGCGGTGCGGTACCGTGTAGATATGACGGCAGGTGTCGCAACGGTAGACCGCCTTGTAACCGTTTTTGCGGCGGCGGCGGAAAATAAGAAGGTCGTAGACCATTGCTGCTGCAAAGAGCGCGACCATTGCCAGTGTGAGCGGCAGCGTAAACAGATTGAGCGGATCAACTGGCATTATTCAGTTCCCTCCTGTGCAAAGCGGATGTCGATCCAGCCTTCTGTTTTTTCTTTGACCGGTTTAAAAGGCAGCAGCTGAATGATTTTACGCAATGCGGCGTTAGTGACCGGTGTGTCAAAGAAAACGTATTCAACGGTTCCGTCGGGTCGGACAGCGAGATGTGCGCGAACTGTATCGGGCAGTCCGGCCGCAGTGATGTTGAGTGGAGGAATTTCTCCGGCGCGCGCTTTGAGTCCGGGCGACAGAAACAGCCGGGTGCCGGATGCCGGAAGGATTGCTGCGCGCGGTGCAACGCCGGGCACCGGAAGCGCGGTGTGAGGCAGGGCGGTTTTCTCTGTCAGAAGCATCTGGTCTACGCCGGGGGCTGTCATATTTTTGCGCGCCAGATAACGAACAGGATCCGCTGATTTTTCAAGTGACAGTTGCAGGTCAACCCGGTTTTCGATAAACGATCCGCTGAACCCTTCCGCGGAGGGCAGGGCGAAAAGGGTTGGTGTTTTCAGTTTGTTCAAGGTGGCATCGTCTGCGAGCAGGCGGATGACTTCGGGGTGCATGGACGTGCCGACCGGACGCAGTGGCGCAGGCCGGAAAGCGATCAGCCAAAAGGCGAACCAGCCCGTAGCACAAAGGGTTGCGGCGGTTAGCGCAGGTGTAAACTGGATGCGGATTTTCACGGGGCAGGGGAAACAGGTGTCGCGGGGGCAGCAGATACAGGATTCCGGGTGGCGATAAACACCTGCCGGAACCCGGCGCGGGAGGCCGCGTCGTAAACGGCGGCGACGGAGGTTTGCGGTGTAACCGCATCGGCTTCAAGAATGAGCGCGATGCCGGGACGTTCCTGTACGGCGGCATGCAGAACGGACTCCAGTTTTGCAGGTTTCACCTGTTCGTCGTTGAAGAAAAAGAGCCCTTCGCGCGAAATACTTAACACCATATCGTTGAACCGGATACCTTCGGCCTGTGATGCAACGGGCAGTTCAAGGGTAATTCCCGGTTTGAGGACGAAGTGCGAGGTGGACAGTACAAAAGCGGCGAAAAGGAGCGCGGTATCCAGAAAGACGGTGCCGGTGAGAAACCCACGTCCGGTTCTGCGACGCGGCAGGAACGTGCGGTGCAGATGGAGTACGGCTTCGCAGTCGTTACGATTCATGGTGCGCTCCGGTTGAGGGATGGGTGAGAAAATAAATAATGTCACCGGCGGCCTGTTCCATGTCGAGCGCGATGGATTCAACGCGGCTGATCAGAAAGTGATAGCCCGCATAAGCAGGAATCCCGGCGCTGAGACCGGCGGCAGTAGTGATCAGGGCCATCCAGAGTCCGCCGGAGAGATCGCCGATTTCGGCGAGTGGCGAACCGGCCTGCAGAGCCGCGAGAATATTCAGCAGACCGAGCACCGTACCGAGCAGACCAAGCATTGGAAGAACCTGCGCGAGCGTGATGAGCAGGTTCATATGACGCTCCAGCCGCGGAATTTCGCGGATTCCGGCCTGCTGAACCGCTTTGATCAGTTCATCGTTGGGATCGTTGCGATGCAACAGCGCTGTACGAACGAGATGGGCGGCGGGGCCCGGCGTCTGATCACAAATGCTGACCGCTTCAAGATCATTGCCATGCGTGAGGTTTGTGGTGATGCCGTTGAGGAAATCGTCGATTTTAATCTGAGCGCGGTGCAGATGGAAAAAACGCTCGAGGAAAATCACCAGCGCAATCCATGCGCAGGCGAGAATGAGCCACATCACTGTTCCGCCGCTGTTGATCCATTCAAACATAAGTGCCTCCTAATTGTTTTGGACCGCGGCGGCTTGCCGCCGCTTTCCAGTGCGCAGGCAAGCCTGCGCACTCCATATTGTTCCTAAAATATAGACGCGTGTTCGCGCTCGATTTTTTCAATCCGTTTCTGCGCCTCGCTTTTTGCGGGCACACCGGCCTGAATAATCCGGCTGTAAATATTGACCGCCTCTTTCCACTGCTGCTGCTGTTCCTGCCATGCGGCGGCATCAAACGCGGCACGCGTGAACCAGGAGACGGCTTCTGGCGGAAGCGGTTCGGTTTGTCCCGCGCCGCTGTAAACGACTTCCATGTAATGAGCAAACGCTTTTTCTTTTTGCCCCAGCTTTGCTTCGCAGCGGGCGATTTTATAAAGCGCCTGCATCCGGAGCGCGAAAGGGGCGGCGGGGCGTTTATAGAGCGTCTGATAGGCGGCCAGCGCTTCCTGATAACGGCCCGGCTCGGAGGTTCCGAGCGTGAACAGACAATCGGCAAGGCGGCCGCGCGCGCGGTCGGCCAGCGGATTGTCCGGTGCCGTTTTGATAACTTCTTCATAGGCTAGAATGGCACGCGGGAATTCGCCGAGCTCGGTGAGCGTTTCGCCCTGCGCGAAGCGGGTCTTCAACATCAGAGGACTGTCGGGCACTGCCTTGGCGAGCCGGCTGAACACAGTGAATGCTTCGAGAAAGCTGTCCTGTTTAAGCAGGGCGTTCCCGGCCCAGAAGAGAGCGTCGTCTGCCAGTTCATGTTTCGGGAAGCGGGTGGCGATATCAAGGAACGTGGATTGAGCCTTGGCATAGTCGCCGCGGTTATAGTAATGCTCGCCGGTCCAGAAAAGCACCTCCGGCGTCCAAACGGATCCGGGATATTTTTCGATGAATGACTGGCAGAGCGCCAGTGCGCCATCGGTATCGCCCTGCATATAGCGGCAGAACCCGCGCATGTAGAGCGACTGCTGCGCTTCGGGGGTGTCCGGCCAGTTGGAGCTGACATTCCGGAAATCTTCCAGCGCGGTGTCCCACTGTCCGGTTCGGTAGAGGATCAATCCCTGCTGATGCAGCGCGGCCGCCTGTACGGTGGCGTTGGTGTATTGCGTGGCAATGCGGCGGTACTGTTCCAGCGCCGGAGTCCACTTCTGTTCACGCTTAAGCAGTTCTGCCTGCTGCAGCGCGGCTTGCGGTGCAAACCCGCTTTGCGGAAAATCTTTTTCCGTCTGTTCAAAATCAGTGCGTGCGGCATCAGGCTGTCCGGCGAGCAGAGCGGCGACGCCGCTTTGATAAACAGCCCGGGCGGCGAGCGGATGATCCGGA
>JBAYVX010000049.1:0-10227 GCA_041674365.1 Kiritimatiellales bacterium
ATGGCTCCGTCGCAGACCGATGCGCTGATTGATTTCATTCTTTGCCGCGATGAGTACAGTCATCTCGACCGCTCGCAAATCGAACTGGCCGACTACCGTCTGCCGGTCATCAACCGTGAAAAGACGATTACCGCCTTTGTGCCGATCACACTGGGCTGTTCGCACGCCTGCTCCTACTGCGTGATCCCGTACCGCCGCGGCCCGGACCGCAGCCGCAAGCCGGACGAAATTCTTTCCGAGGTTCGGAAACTGGTCGGGCAGGGGATCAAAGAAGTCACGCTTCTCGGGCAGATCGTCGACCGTTACGGATTTGATCTCGACGAAAACATCAATCTGGCGTGGCTCCTCAAAGAGGTGGCAAAAATCGACGGCATCCTGCGCGTCCGCTTTCTGACCAGCCATCCGTCGTACATCGACGAAGAGCTGATCCGCGCCGTCGCCGAAACCGACAAAGTATGCCCGTACTTTGAACTCCCGTTTCAGGCCGGGAGCGACCGGATTCTTGAATCGATGCGGCGCGGCTATACGCAGGCCGAATACCGCGAAGTCGTTTCCAATATTCGGGAAATCATTCCGGACGCATCAATCAACACCGATGTGATCGTCGGCTATCCGACCGAAACCGAAGAGGATTTTCAGGAAACCCTGAAGCTCTATGGCGAGCTGAAACTCGATCTGGCGCACATCGCCAAATATTCGCCGCGCCCGCGCACCGTTTCCTCGCGGATGCCCGACGACGTTTCCGAAGAGGACAAGCAGAGTCGTGCGGACCGCTTCGACGAACTGGTGGCGAAGATCATGGGCGAAAACAACGCGCCGATGCTCGGCACAGTTGTCGAAGTGCTGGCCGAAGAATTTCAGGAAAGCAAAGGGCGCTGGCGTGGCCGCACGCCGCAAAACAAGCTGGTTTTCTTTGAGCATGAAGGCGACTGTCTCGGAAAGCTTGTGAAAGTGAAACTCGACTGGACCGGCCCGTTTTCCCTGATCGGCCGCGCCGTGTAATTAACTATGGATGGATCTAGTGCGGCAAAGCCACCACCAAAGATTTAAACCGCGAATGAACGCCAATGGTCGCGAATATTTTTACCACAAGAGAGCGCAAGGAACACAAAAGAACCCCATGAGTTCTCTGCGATCTTTTGTGGCAAATACAACTCCTGCTTAGCTGTTGTCGAGTAGGGGTCTGAGAAAGAAAACTTGTTAAAGAAAATGACGGATAGTGGTACAGATTCGCACAGATTTTGGTTTTCTACAAAGGGGGATTCTGTTCGGCTTCTTGATTTGTGTATATCTGTGTCAATCCGTGGTTGAATTTAACGCCGGAACTTTTCTTTAAAGGCGCGGCCTTTGGCGATGATTTCCTCTTCGCCGGGAACATGCCGGTTTTTCATCAGAATTTTACCGTCGCAAATGACAGTGTCGATGCAGGCGCTGTCGGCACTGTAAACCATATCGGCGATCAGATT
Source organism: Kiritimatiellales bacterium (assembly GCA_041674365.1). Classification (GTDB taxonomy): domain Bacteria; phylum Verrucomicrobiota; class Kiritimatiellia; order Kiritimatiellales; family Tichowtungiaceae; genus Tichowtungia. The sequence goes on from JBAYVX010000049.1 coordinate 1,467, forward strand.
ATGTCCCGGCACGAGCCGCTCATTGTTCAGGTCAACGAGCATGCAGTCGGCTAAAGCGCCTTCTTCAATGATGCCGCTGTTGAGGCCGAAGAACTCTGCACAGGCGCGTGTTCCGGCGTGCCACGCGGCATCAGCGGGCAGGGCGGTTGTGTCGGCGGTAAAATGTTTTTCAAGCAGTGCGGCGGTTTTGATTTCCGATCCCATATCGAGACAGTTATTTGATGCGGCGCCGTCGGTGCCGACGGCCACGTTCATTCCGGCTTTCACCGCATCGCTGAATCGGAATTTTCCGGAGGCGAGCTTCATGTTGGAGGTCGGGCAGTGCAGCGCCTTCACGCCGCGCTCGGCCAGCCGCTCCATTTCAGACTGTTCCAGCCAGATACAGTGCGCCGCCGTAACGTTCGGGCCGAGAAAACCGATGGAATCCAGATAAGCCGGCGGGCGCATACCGTGCTTGGCGATGCAGTCCTCGACCTCTTTTTTCGTTTCGGAAAGATGAATGTGAATCATCAGTCCGTGTTCGGCGGCGAATTCTGCACACCAGCGAAGCGATTTTTCGGAGACCGTATAGATGGCATGCGGGCCGAGCTGGAAAATGATCCGGTTGCTGTATTGTTTTTGTTCATCAAACAGCCGCTGGTTCTGTTCCATCTGCTCTTTAGCTTTCGACGGATCATCGAAATCGATAAACACGGCGGAAAGCGCGGCGCGCAGACCCGTTTCTTCGACCGCGCGCGCCGTGCCGTGCCAGAACCAGTACATGTCGTTGAAAAAGGTGGTGCCAGACTTGATCATTTCCAGACACGCCAGTCGCGCGCCGTGGTAGACATCCTCTTCCGTCACCCTGCTTTCAAACGGCCAGACATGATCGTTCAGCCAGGTGAACAGTTCCAGATCGTCCGCATAGCTGCGCATATAAGCCATCGCTGCATGGGTGTGCGCATTATGAAACGTCGGCAGAATCGCCTTGTTCCGCCCGTCGAGAACAATCTCCGCCGACTGCCCGGAACAGTCGCCGATCGTTTTAATGTGGTTGCCGCTGATATGCACATCAACCGGCGTTCCGTTCCATTCGACCTGTTTAATCAGAATGCTCATTTTGAAGGACCGTTGGAGCGGGCGAGGAGGGCGGCGAATTCCGCTTCGGGCAGGAGATCTTTCTCGCGGACGAGTTCGGCGAGTGTTTTACCGGTAGCCAGCGATTCTTTGACCAGCACGGCGACCTTGTCGTAACCAAGAACAGGGTTGAGAATCGTCGGCAGTCCGGCGCTGCGTTCAAAATAGTTTTTGCAGACCGCTTCGTTGGCCGTAATGCCGCGCACGCATTTTTTATCCAGCGCATCGCAGACTTTAGTCAGAATCCGCAACGATTTAACAATGTTTGTGCCGACCAGCGGCATGTGCGTGTTCAGTTCCAGTTGCCCGGCCGCGCAACCCATCGAAATCGCTGTGTCGTTGCCAACCACCTGCAGGCAGGCCATATTTGCTGCCTCGCAGATACTCGGGTTAATCTTGCCCGGCATAATCGACGAGCCCGGCTCGACCGGCGGCAGATTAATTTCGCCTAGTCCAGTGTTCGGGCCGGATGCCAGCAGACGCAGATCGTTCACGATCTTGTTCAGGTCGAGCGCCAGCATTTTCAGCGACCCGGAAAAGGCACCCATGTCGGAAAGGAACTGCGTAATCTCAATACCGTTTTCGGCTACGCGGTATTCCTGACCCGTCGCCTGATTCAGCGCCTTGATGATTTCACTGCGGAAGGCGGCTGGCGTATTCACGCCGGTACCGATCGCGTTTCCGCCGATCCCCAGCTCGTGCAGATCCATGCAGGCACAGGCGACGCGGCGTTCGGCTTTGCGTAAAGCCTGCGCCCACGCCGCGAATTCCTGACCGAGCGTCATTGGAACCGCGTCCTGCAAATGCGTGCGGCCGGTTTTCCAAACATTGGAAAAAGTTTGACCCTTTTCTTCCAATGTCTGGATCAAACTTTCCAATGTTTGGAAAAGAGCACCGGAAAGTTCAACCGCCGCGACGCGGATCGTCGACGGAAAGACATTGTTGGTGGACTGGCCCATGTTCACGTCGTCGTTCGGATGAACCGTCTTGCGGTCGCCGCGTTTTCCACCGAGCGCTTCGGCGGCGAGGTTGCCCAGCACCTCGTTCACGTTCATGTTGCTCGACGTGCCGGAGCCGGCCTGAAAAATATCGATCGGAAATTGATCGTTGAACTTTCCGCTCAGCACTTCGCCGCAGGCGGCGGCGATGGCGACGGCTTTTTCGTGCGGCAGCAGGCCGAGCTGCGCGTTGGCGGCGGCGCAGGCTTGTTTCAGCTGAACCATTCCGTAAATCAGTTCAAGCGGAAGCGGTTCGCCTGCCATGTGGAAGTTTTTAATCGACCGGCAGGTATGCACGCCGTACAGCGCGTCGTCCGGTACATTCACTTCGCCGAGGGAATCTTTTTCTGTTCTCATAATTTTAATAGTAGTCGGTTATCAGTGAAAAAAAGCCCAGAACCAGCACTGCGCCTCCTAAAACAAGGTAGGTGACAAGGCTGATGGGTGTGAGGTGAAGATTTACAAAACTCCAGGTGAGATGGAGGGTGAAAATATAGGTCAGCAACAGACCAATCCGCGTAGCGCGGAACAAGAGGCAGAGGGCAACAATCGTTAACAACGTAAGAATTTCCCATGTGGGAACCGATATCTGTTCATTGAGAACCGGCATCAGCATACTTTTGAATGCTTCCATGATTTCCTCCTTATTCGTTTCTTACAGGCATACTTTTAACCGTCTCCGGCCCCGATTGACACCAAAAAACTGCGGGGATCGTTCAGGGGTTTTTTCGCGTAAAGTTGGAAAACCGTCAGGGTTTTTCAAACATTGGGAAAAAAGCCTCAACGTTTCCAATGTTCGGAAAGGGAAATCAATGATCACTTCCATTATCTGCCAATTTAACGCCTTTCATTCGTTTAATGGCAAAACAGCGATCTTCTTTTCTGGTATGACAGAAGCCTTCAACACAAAGCGTCTCACCTTCATCATGTATATGGGATGCATTTTTAAGCCGATATGGTGTAACGCGACGCATAATAAAATTTTGGTCTGTTGGCTTTTTGTAATGAATAATGATGTCTGATCCTGATAGGATTGCTTCGTTGATAATTTGAAGCCGTCTTTTAAAAGCGGTTTCTTTGTGATCATACTCCGACTTAAAAAAAGTATTGTGGCGTCTTTCATGACAAATCTCGCACAACAGTTCCAGATTTAAGAGGTGATTTGTTCCTCCTGCTGAAAGCGGCGTTTTGTGGTGTAAATGAAGAATAGCTGCCGCTGCTTTTTCTCCTCCTATATTGCATTCTTCACATCTGTAATTATGATGTCTCAGTTTGATCGCGCGCCGAATATCCCAATCTGGAGGATATTCCGGCCAGTAGTCGAAAATTCCCATGATTAATTGGGCTAGTTCTTTGCTGGTCTCCCTGTAAAGCAGCGTGTTTGTGATAGTTTTAATGCATTGGTTATGCACAAATCCTGTATCCAAAAGAACAATAGAATTTGATCTGTCAGCATTTCCGCAAACAGGGCATTTTTCTATATCACGCGGAGTGATATTCTGTGCGACAAGTGTAATTTCTGAGGTTCTTTTTTCAGCCTCCAGCCGGATTGCTTTTTCTCTTTCTAGGCGCTCTGCTTCGATGCGTTGGGTTATCTCTCGCTGGTGTCGCATTGACTCTTCAAATTTTTCGCGGCGTACTTTTTCTTCACGCAGTTTGATTTCGTCAGCACACTGGGCGCAGATGCCCTTAAAAGGATTGAAGAAAAACTTTTGGCATTGGCTACAGTACGGCATTCGGAAAAGCTCCAGTTAATCTCACGTTTAGAAGGCGCGGTCAGTCCGATAAAGTTTTTTTATTCTGTAACAGCTCCTCGGCGTGGCGGAGGGTGCTCTTAGTGAGGTCTTTTCCGCCGAGCATGCGGGCGACTTCCTCCGTGCGGTTTTCGCCGTCGAGCTGAACGATCTGTGTGAAGGTGCGTCCGTCCTGTACGTTTTTGGCGACGGCAAAGTGGTTGTGTCCGCAGACGGCGACCTGCGGCAGGTGCGTAATCGCGATGACCTGATGCGTTTCGCCAACCTGCGCCAGCTTGTCGCCAACCGCATTCGCAATCTCACCGCCGACGTTGGCGTCGATTTCGTCAAAAACGAGCAGAGGAATCCGGTCGTGCCGCGCGAGCACGGCTTTGACAGCGAGCATGACGCGTGAGATTTCACCGCTTGATGCAATCGAACGGAGCGGGCGCATACTTTCTCCGGCGTTCGGAGCAAAGCCGAATTCAATTTCGTCCAGTCCGGAGGCGGACGGTTCATCAAGATCAAGAAGCTGTACTTCAAAGAGTCCGTGTTCGAAGCCGAGGTCGCGCAGTTCGCTGGTAATGGCGTCGGCGAGTTCGCCGGCGACTTTCTGCCGTTTCTTACGCAGGGCGCGCCCGGCTTTTTCGGTTTCGATCCGCGCGGCGGCTCGGTCGGCTTCAACGCCTGCGCGTTGTTCGTCGCGGCTCTGTAGATCTTTGAGCCGTTCTTTCCACTCGTCGAGCTTGGCGAGAATTTCCGGAACGGACGGAGCGTGTTTGCGTTTGAGGTTGCGGTAGAGGGCAAGGCGTTCGTCGAGAATTTGCAATCGTTCCGGCCCGGCTTCCATGTCTTCGACGGTGCTCTGGATAACGGATGAAATTTCCTGCGCAGTACGCGCCGCGCTTTCGAGTTCAGTGGCCCATGCTTCGGCCTCGGGAATATATTTTGCCAGCTGGACGCACGCTTTGCGCGCGGCGGAGATTCCTTCGAGCGCGGCGTATTCGGCTTCGGTGAGTCCGCCAGCGGCCGTTTGCGCCAGTTCGAGAATATTCTGCGCGTTGGCCATTTGCTCGTGTTCCTGCTGAACTGCAAGTTCATCCTCTTCCGAAATTTTAGCTTCTTCGATTTCTTTGATGCGCCACGCGAGCAGATCAATCTGTTCGGCGAGGCCGGAGTCGTCGATGTTCGAGAGTTCCTGAAACCGTTTTTCCAAGGTTTGGAAAATCTGGTATTTCGCGCGGTAGGCGGCGCGTTCTTCGCCGAGGTGACCGAAGGCGTCGAGAATATCCATCTGCGCTTCGGTCTTCAGCAGAGACTGGTGGTCGTAAGGGCCGTGCATATCGACGAGGCAGTCACCCAGCGCTTTAAGAACGGGCAGGGTGACGGTTGAATCGTTGACCCAATTTTTCGAGCTGCTTTCGGTGATGGTGCGGCGGATGGTAAGCAGTCCTTCTTCGCAGGGCGGCAGGCCGACTTCTTCGAGCGCGGCGTTGACGGCGGACGGATCGGCCAGTTCAAAGACGGCTTCAATGGCGCAGGAGATTTCGCCGGTGCGGATCATGCTCTTGTCGGCCCGCTCGCCGAGCAGCAGGCGCAGTGCGCCGATGAGCAGGGATTTTCCCGTGCCGGTTTCTCCGGTGATGACATTGAGCCCGTTGCGGAATTCGATCGAAACGCCGTCGACCAGCGCCAGGTTGCGGATGTTTAAACGGCTCAGCATGTTGCGCGCATCTTTTCAGTTTCCATCGGTTCCGGCAATTTCCAAAAATTGGAAAATGGCGACGAACCGCGACGAAGTCGAGTTGGGCTCCGCGAATGCGGGGCAACGAAGGGGAAAAAACACAGCGCGGCAAAGCCGCAACCAACAAATGATGGCCACGAAAAACACAAAAATCCACGAGAAGGCACAAAAAAGTGCTATACCTTTTCGTGGATTTTTGTGTTTTTTGTGGCGATAGATGGTGTCTGCGACTGATCAGTTTTGTATATCTTGTCAAACTGCCGCGATTCACGATAGCATACATCCTTAATTCGGAGGATATTCATGATTCTGGTGATCTTTTTTGTGGGTTGTGTTCTGTTTGCGCTGGCGTACCGGTTTTACGGGCAGTTTCTGTCAAAAGAAATGGATTTGGACGACAGCACCCCGACCCCCGCGCATACGCTACGTGACAATGTGGACTATATGCCAACCTCCAATCTGATTCTTTTCGGTCACCACTTCAGCGCAATTGCCGGTGCCGGACCGATTGTCGGGCCGGTCATCGCCGCCGCGGCGTTCGGTTGGCTGCCTGCTGTGCTGTGGATTATTATCGGATCCATTCTGATCGGCGGGGTACATGACTTTTCGGTTATGGTGGCCAGCATTCGCAACAAAGGACGTTCCATCGGACAGATTTGCAAAAATTTTCTCAGTCCGCCTGCCTATTACATGTTTTTGGTTTTCATTCTGCTGACGCTTATTTATGTCATTATTGTTTTCCTCGACATCACAGCCAGCACCTTTGTTCCGCCGACTGGTGCGGTTCATGTCGAAGGATCTGAACAAGTGATTTTGGGCGCGCGGCAGGGCGGGGTGGTAGCCTCGGCCTCCATGTTCTACATCGTGCTGGCGGCGGCGTTTGGTTTCTGTATCTATAAGCTCAAAATGTCCCCTTGGCTGGGCACCCTGATTTTTGTTCCGCTCGTTTTTGGCGGACTTTGGCTCGGCAATCTGTTCCCCTGCACCGCCGATATGGTGCCGCAGGTGTTCGGCTCAGCCAAAAACTTCTGGGCGTTGATTTTGATGGCCTATTGCCTGTGCGCTGCGATGCTTCCGGTGTGGGTGCTGCTGCAGCCGCGCGACTATCTCGCCTCCTACCTGCTCTATGCTTGTCTCTTCGGCGGCGCAATCGGCCTGATCATTTACGGCGTCACCGGTCACGCCGCGCCGTCCTATCCCATGTTTCTCGGGTTTACCAGCGAAAAACTCGGGTTCATTTTTCCGGCTCTCTTTGTCACTGTTGCCTGCGGGGCCGTCAGCGGATTTCATTCGGTAGTGGCCTCCGGAACCTCGGCCAAGCAGCTGAACAAAGAGAAGGGCGCCCGCCTTGTCGGCTATGGTTCTATGCTGGTTGAGGGTGTGCTGGCGTTGCTGGCAGTTGCTTCTGTCATGATTGTGGTTGGCAAAGTGCCTTCCGGACAGACTCCGGTTGTCACTTTTGGTAACGGCCTTGGCACCTTCGTACAGACCCTCGGCATACCCGAAACCTTCGCTAAAACCTTCGCCATGATGGCGGTTAGCACCTTTCTGCTGACCACTCTTGATGCCTGCACCCGTTTGGCGCGCTTCATTCTCGAAGAAATTTTCAAAATCGGAAACAAATTCCTGCCGCGCCTGCTTTCCACGATTGCGGTGCTCGTTCTGCCTGCACTCGTCGCGTTCCAGCAGATTCCCGGCGCGGACGGCAAACTCATTCCGGCATGGCAGGCTATCTGGCCGGTCTTCGGCGCGTGCAACCAGCTGCTGGCTGCGCTGGCTTTACTGGTGGTTTTCACCTGGCTGAAGCGTGGCGGGAAGCGCGCTTTTTACGTGGCGATTCCCATGGTATTCATGATGATTACCACCCTGACGGCATTGACCCAACTCACCATGAAAAACCTGATCGTTCAAGGAGGGTTGTTTGATATCCGCCACATCATCGGCGGTGTAAGCCTCGTGCTGCTCGTTCTGGCGGCCGTCATTATCCTTGATACGTTTCGCTCGTTTTCCTCCGGCGGAAATAAGCCACAGAACAATGACGGTAATGCGCTGAAAAATGCCCCGGAAAGCTCCTGCTAAGCCGACTTTCCCCAAGGGCTCTATCAAGGATACATCGCGATGCTTCGTCAAAGGCCGCCTCCGGCCAGAACAGTTCCCGAAGAAGTCTGACTCAATGAGCCGAAGACGGCTTAGAAAACCGGCTCACTTTTTTGACAAGCAGCGGACATCCAGAACCGCCTGCTGTTTGCGGCGTACTTCATGGCGGTCACCGTGTATCGATGCTCGGTATTGTACCACTGGAAGAACGCGCGCATATGAGCGTGCATATCCACGATAGAACCGAATCGTTCCGAATAACTCGGCCGGTACTTGAGCATCTTAAGAAACTCCGAGTACGGGTTATCATTGAATACATGCGGACGGTTGTACATCCAGTACGCCCAGCAGGGCGGTGTGGCATTTCGAGCACGTGGATCAGCCACGGGTCTGAGTGGACCAGCTATGACCCGTCTGTATAGGCATGCGGCAAAAGACGAACAGATTGTTGACCTCACGCCTCACGGGCACTGATTGTTACCAGCTTTTTTGTGATTTTAAATTACAAGAGAGTTGGTACACCAACGTCCGCAAAGCTGTTCTACTTGTATTACGCCGCGCGCACGGAGTGGGTCATTGAAACGCGCATCATAAACGTCGTAGCAGGATATTCTGCAACATCTACGATTTTGATAAACAAAAGTGCTTTTCGAAAAACGCATAAATCATACGAATGAACTTGATTTGTGTATAAACATATGCTTAAATAATTTCGTTCAAGAGGGGGGCATTTAATCGTAATTTATCCGATTGAGAAACCATGGAGTTGCCCAAATAAAAAGTGAAACATGGAGATTGGATAGGATTTTTGGTGAGTCAAATATGGAATAGATTCGGTTAAATTAATGCGGAGGTGGAAAATGTGTAAAAGAATGTTTGCTGTATTGTTTTCGTTTACAGTCTACGTAGGTGCCCAAACATATTATATAGATCCCAGTGTGTCTTCGGGTGGGGACGGGACTACTACAAACAGCCCGTTCAAATACTGGTCTGATGTGACCTGGGCAAATGGCGCCACATATTTACAAAAAAGAGATACGACCGCCTATGAAATGGTTGAAATAACGGAAAAT
>JBAYVX010000050.1:0-10213 GCA_041674365.1 Kiritimatiellales bacterium
CAGGCCGTCGCCGTACCCGTCCAGGTCAACCCGTGCGGCGATGACCGGCTGACGCGGGTTGTGGATGTCGCAGATGACCAGTTCGGACGATGCCCAGACGCCGACATACATCCAACCGTTGCGTGCAACAACAGATTGGGCTTCGCCGGTGCGAACGGATGAAAGATGCACCGGATGCCCGGGATCGGATACATCAACCAGTTCTACGCCGGTGTGTGTGCTGGCGATCATGGCAATGTGTCCGGTCAGTTCAATACCGGTCGCCAGGCCGGCGGTATCGTAGTGGCAGAGTATCCGGGGCTTGTCGGGCTGATGGACATCAATGATGAACAGCCCGTCTTCGCGGCTGGTGATGTAGGCGGTTTTATCTTTGACCGCGATCTGACGCACACCGCCCAGTCCCCCGATTTGTCCGACCACGCGCGGCTTGGCCGGATTGGATAAGTCGGCAATCTGCAGCTGCTGCCGACCGATTATGTAAAGAAAACCGCCTTCGATCGCCACATCCATCGAAGGTCCGATACCGGCGGCCTGCATGGGAAGCTGCTGTGCCTGATCCATAGGCGTTTCCGCCCCGGCGCACAGTATTCCGACCAGCAATGCGACCAGAGCTCCGAAGATCGGTTTACAGGATTGAAATGCTGTGCGCACTGGATTCATCATGGCTCCTTCTCTCTAGGAATAATATGAATATGAACTCATACGTATGAATTTTATTGTAACTATGAATTAAGTAAACACAAGTTGCAACAGGGGACATATTTTCAAGGTTGCGCAGCCTGAACAAAACAATACGGCAATAGATGCTCCAAACTGCTTTCCCGATTTTTTCTTCGGTTAAAAAAAAGCGGGCGCAACAGATTCGTTGCGCCCGTTCCTTACTCTTTATTTATTCTGCGGCCGGCGCAGTTTCTGCTTTTTCATTGCCGAACCCGAACTTCCACCATTTTTTGCGGTGTTCTATCCGCATGGCTTGTCCTTTTTCAGATCCTTTATCGAGTTCCTTTTGAACCTGCTCGGTTTTTTGGGTCTTCTGTTTTTCGAGACCTTTGATCTTTTCCTGTTCCTGCTTCATTTTGCGTTCATGTATCTCTTTGGTCTTTTCAGCCTGTTCTTCCGCCATTTCTCTGGCATCCGAACTCATTTTGAGCTCTGGTCCTTTGCTTTTGCCTTCGGGCGGGCCTTTTGCTTGAGAAGCCGGCACAACGGCCAGCAGAGCGATCAGCAGAATTGTGATCGTGACAATGCGACGGGTCATAAATAACCTCCCCCTTTTTGGCGCGAGCCCCATGCCCGCGTTTGCGGGGGTCACTCTAAGGCTGGCCGCAAGCAATGTCCACGCCGGAAAAGGGGTCGCCTAATGATTTTTAGAATTGGCTGAGTTCTACGTTAAGATCGTCACGTTGCGTTTTCCAAACCTTGGAAAATCCGCATTAATACGTTTCATCCGTGATGACAAATGGTGTCACTCCCCTTCGGGTCGTTCCTTTCGGGAAATGCCGAAAGCACTCTCGGTGGAGCCTCGGGTTCAAAAGTTAGAAAAAATCTGCTTCAGGGTTTCCAATGTCTGGAAAAATCAGGCGCGCCCGAAGAAGCGGCGATAGAATAATGCCATCGCAATAACTGTTGCGATCAACCCGGTTGTCGCAGGTTCAGGAATTACTTCTCCGCTGATAGCCATGATGACACTGTGATGCGGCGTGTCGGGATTTGAGTCGCCAGCATTGTCGGTAATAACGACCGACTGCAGCAGGCGGGTTTTGTCAACCGTGAAAATATTTTCATAGAGACGGGGATTGCCGGAGTCAACATATTCATACGATCCTGAAACGGTCGATATGCGCCCATCGGCGGTATAGGCAATCGATCCGCCATTGAACCAATCCTGATTGATCGAATTTGAACCGAGACTGGAGAATACATCATCCGCACCGGTGGTATATTTAAATGTAATCGTGAGGTCTGATGTTCCCTGGCCTGTGGCACCAATCAGTGCAATGCGTGTATAGTTGGTGGCCGCGGTCAACGTCAGCGTTCCTCCTTCATACAAAGCGTTATTGGAGGTGCCTCCTGCTGAACCGAATGATTGAAGCTGAAAGTAGAGGTCTGCTGTGGTTTCGCTCCGGGTCAGTTCCGTCGGCAGGCCGGTTGCCGGGGCGCTTGTGTTTTTCCCAATCCCGTACCAGACGGTAGCGCCGGAACCGGTTGCCGGATTATCCATTTGAGCAGTTGCTCCGGAACTGTAGGTTTCTCCAACTCCGATAACGATATCTTCTTCCCAACCTGTAACATCAACCGGATTCATGGTTCCCGCAAACAAAGACCCCGCCGCCAAAACGGTTCCGATCGCAATCCGTGTTCCCAGCCTATTGCTCTTTCCTGTTCTTGCTCTCAGCATGTGGCTGAATTTAAAAACAAACGGCAGGAAATACAATAAGAGTATTTTACAAAACCGATTGTCTCTCACTGCGTTCGTTGCCGCCGCTTCGCAACGGCCTCCGCCTTCGGCGGCGGGGTCGGTTCCGTAATCCAGGAATTTTCCAATATTCGGAATTTCCGGGTTCTGGCGCTAAAACCGTCGTCCGCCGTGCGCATTCCCGCGCATCCTCTGCTGCTTGGGAACCGGCGGAGTTTCCAGATAGAGCGCGAACCATTCCTCTCCCAGTCCGGCATTTGAGAATGCAGAGTCTTTGTTGTTGGAAAGCATTTCCCAGTTATGAGCGAAGGTCGCGTCGGCGGTGATTTCTTTTGCTTTCGCCAGCAGCTGGCGGGCTTTTTCGGACTCGCCCTGCTGCATGTAGATCCAGGACATCAGCCCGTAGAGCAACGTGCCGCGATTGCCGCGCATCCATTTGATATGCCGTTTGAAGGTTTTTTCGGCTCCGGCGAGATCACCGGTTGTAAACTGGCGTGCCATTTTCATGGCAATGATCATCGGCTCCATCATCAGCGGGCCTTTGAGCAGTCCGCGGGACGCGAGAATTTGATCGACCTCTTCAAATTTCTTGAGCTGGTAGAGGAATTGCAAGCGCATGGTGGCGATCTGCCGGCCCATCAACAGACTCCATTTTTTGAAGGGCTCGAAGCGCGAGACGAATACAAGCGCTTCGGTGATCAGTGCTTTTTGGTCTGTTTCGAGCTGACGCTGGATCTGTTTAATGTTTCCACCGGGCTTGGTTTGGAACATCTGAATTTTCCGGTTCATCTGCTTCTGGCCATTCACAAGCCTTTCTTGAAGCGCCTCCTGAACCTTCTTCATTTTTTTGCGGACAATAAGTCCGATTCCGAAGTGCGGGATAAGGAGTCCGGCGATTCCTGCGGCAGCCGTTCCCCCCGAACCCACATGATAAACCATACCGGCAACAACCGCGGAGGCAGAAACCATTACTGAAATCAGCAAAGCAAGCATGTTCTAAGTCCCTTCTGTCTAAAATTTTAACCTGTTGCATACAGATATCGCATACACAACTTGGCCATAAAGAGGCGTATCGTACAACAATCGGCAGAAGATGTCACCCCTAAGGCGACCCGCGACGGGGGCGGCGGGATCAATCCCGTAATCTGGCAAAATTACCCCTCCCCGGCGGGCCGTTTCTTTCGGAATACATCAGGTTCAATGCTCGGAAAATCTGTCATCCGCGGTTGGATTTTTCCCAATATCTGGAAACGCAACCACCCTTCGCCAAAAACTACGGCTCGGTACGCAAGAACGTCGTGCCATTCCTGCTACCGGTTACTTGCTCTTGGAAATACAAAAGGCACTTCCGACTCCGTCCCGGATCCAATGTTTGGAAAATTATTTCAGCGAATCGTAGATTCGCGGGTAACGGCGACTCCCGTTTTAGACGCCGGCATTCACAAAAGAGCGCCATTTGGCGAGGCCGGCCTGCCACTCGCCGGCGTCCTGTGGATGATAGGTCTTTGATTCGTGCGCGAATGATTTGCTAACAAGTTCGCGGCCTTCGGCGAGTGAGCCGATATCGCCCATCGCCAGCATCTGCATGATGATGTTGCCGATAGCGGTCGCTTCGATCGGCCCGGTGACAACTTTGCGTCCGGTGGCATCGGCCGCAAACTGGCTGAGTGTTTTGTTCTGGCAGCCGCCGCCGACAATCCGCAGGACATCCATTTTCTTTCCGCTGAGTTTTTCGAGCGTTCCATAGGTATCGGCGTAGAGCAGCGCGAGACCTTCATAGGCGGCGCGCAGGATCTGGCCCGGTTCCTGAGGGCGCTTTTGAGCGGTGCGCCCACAAACCTCCTGAATACGCGCCGGCATATTGCCGGGAGCAATAAACACTTCATCGCCGGGATTAATGAAAAACTGAAACGGCTCAGAAAGGAGCGCCATTTCGGCCATTTCGTCCCAGGTATAGTTCTGCCCCTGTTCAGCCCAGGCACGGCGCAGTTCCTGCATAATCCAAAGTCCGGAAAGATTTTTAAGAAAGCGGATGGTGTCGCAGACACCGACTTCGTTGGTAAAATTGGCGGCGAGCACATCGCTGTTGATAACGGGGGCGGGAAGCTCCGTACCAAGCAACGACCAGGTTCCCGAGCTGAGGAACGCACACTGCTCACCTTTACTGACCGGCACGGCGGCAAAAGCACTGGCGGTGTCGTGACTGCCAACGTTGACAACGGGCAGTCCGTTGAAGTCGCCAAGCACGGTGCCGGGATCAACAAACGGCGCAAAAAGATCGGTACGGATATTCAGCTTTTCAAGCATTCCGAAAGCCCAGTCTCTGGTGACAGGATTGTAGAACTGCGAAGTACTGGCGAACGTGCGGTTGGTCACTTTTTTACCGGTGAGCCAGTAATTGAGCAGATCGGGAACAAACAGGAGTTTATCGGCCTGCAGATACTGGGCATCTTTCGATTGCACCAGTGAGTAGAGCTGGTAGAGCGTGTTGAGCTGCATGAACTGGATGCCGGTTTGCTCAAATACAAATTCTTTGCCGACCGCATCAAAAACTTTCTTGGGCATGCCGTCGGTGCGCGCATCGCGATAGTTAACGGGGTTTCCAAGCAGCTTGCCCTGTGCGTCGATCAGTCCAAAGTCCACGCCCCAAGTGGCAATTCCCATCGAAACGAGACCGGAACCGAATTCCTTTTTCGCCAGCGCAACGCCCTCTTGGATGTTGCGGAAGAGATGAACGAAATCCCAGTAGAGGGTACCGCTAATTTCCGTCGGCCCGTTCCAGAAGCGGTTTATCTCCTTAAGAGAAAGCTTTCCCTTTTCAAGCGTTGCCACAATCGTACGCCCGCTGGATGCACCGAGATCGACAGCTAAATAATGTTTGGCCATATGCATTGCTCCTTAAACCTGTTCCTGCCGATAGGACTCGACTTCCCAATTTTCAATAAATTCGCGGGCAGCATCTGTCATATATTCGATGCCGCCGAACGCTTCGGCGAGCTTCATAACAAGCGACCCGTCCTGCGCCAGTTCCAGCGCAAGATCAGCGTTTTTCTGCGACGTACCGATGCCGTAAACCCGTCCACCGGCTACGACAACCTTCGGCGCATAACCGCGTTCGGTTTTGTATTTTTCAACCTCTTCCGTCGTAAGTTCACCGGCAAACGGAAAGGCTTTTGCGTAAACAAGGTGGTCGGGGGTGATCGGACCCGGCGCGACGGCAAACAGTCCGGAGGAGGCAACGAATGCGGCGTCCGCGCCGAAAAGTTTTTTGATCTGCGCTTCGGTTTCAACTGCGACGGGCGCATCAAAAATTTCCAAACATTGGAAAAGTCCGGACTTTTTATAGGTGGCATTCAGTGCGTCCATTACGCGGGCATAGAGTGCGCGAATTTCTTCAGCCGTGTCGGCAGCAATAAAAATACCGTGGTTTTTGAGAACCAGCAGCGCGGGCTCTTTGCCATGTGCAACTTTATAGGCTTCGATACGTTTGCGCACTTCCATACAGAGCGTATAGCCTGGATCGATGTATTCAACCCACAGTGCGTCGGGAAACAGTTTTTTGCAGGCGGCTTCGCCGGTTTTTGAGCAGGTCAGGCCGTTGACGGAGCACGGATGTGTGTGCACGACAAATTTTGCATTGAATACATTGTGCAGCGGCGCTTCGACCGACGGACGGCCCGCGTCGTTTTCCACTGCGGCGGCCATCATGTTTTTCACCAGCTCTTCGCGGGCAGCGGATTCTTTCGGCGTTGCAACGGCATACAGCTCGTTGATCTTCGCGCGGTTCATCGCGACAAACGTTTGTTCGGTCAGCCCGGTCAATGTGGTGCCCGACGGCTTGACCCACAGAGTCGTCGCGTTTTTCACAGAGGTGTTGCCACCGCCTCCCTTGACATAGTCAACGCTTCCGAACTCCCGTGAGAGTTCAACAATGGTTTTTAAATCCCGCATGGGTTCCCTTCTACGTAATTACACCCCATCCGTCGGTTGGAACCGGACAGGAAAATTCTACACATCAATCCATATGAAACACTTCAGCCAGCGGCTTGAAAACCGGCATGTTGTTCGGGTGAACTTCCATCAGGTCGGCCATGTGATCCCACCACTTTTTCACAATCGCCAGATTCTTCAGGTTATCCGCTGCGTTGTCTTCCGACAGCTTCTGGAACGCAAACAGCGTCAACGTTTCCTCGTCGAAATAAATCGAGTAGTCAAAGATTCCTGCATCGGAGTGCGCCTTCGCCAACTCCGGCCAGATTTCGTCGTGCCGTTTTTTATATTCCTCGACCGCTCCCGGCTTCAGCTTTATCTTGAATGCATTGCGGATCATATACACCCCTCTGTTAAAAGCGGTTATCGATTCGACAGCACATCGTTCTCGTATTTTTCCATTTCGGCAATCCAGAAGGCTCCGACCGGAACGTCGGCTTTTTCACAAAGCATATCCCAGACAGCGGCAAACGGCATGGTCTTGAACTCTTCCATCAGTGCCAGACGCTGCGCATTCCTGCCCGCCTTTTCGTAATCCTGAAGCTGTCGGGTCGGATCAAGCAGCGCGTAGAGAATGCCTTTACGGGCGGCACGGGTTCCAATGACATAAGCACCGATACGGTTGATGGAAGCATCGAAGAAGTCGAGCGCCAAAACAACACGATCCCACGCATTACCGCGCTGGATTTCTAAAAAGAGGTTTTTGATGTCGTTATTGAATATCACGACGTGGTCGGAGTCCCAGCGGATCGGGCGGCTGACGTGCACCAGAATTTTATCCATGAAGGTTAGATGGCCGGAAATTTTGTCATGAATGGTTTCAGTCGGATGAAAGTGACCCATATCAAGACAGAGCCCCATGCTGCGACTGATGGCATAGTCGGAACAAAACTCGGCCGAAGCCACAACGTATTCTTCGGAACCGATCCCGAAAAGTTTGCTTTCGATGAAATCGACACACTTGGTTTTGTCCACCGAAGTATCACTCATGATCTCATCGTAGGATTGTGTCATGCGTTTGCGCGGGTTCCAACGGTCAGCCGGGATGTCTTTGCTTCCATCCGGCGTCCACCAGTTAACATAGCATGGCGAGCCTTGCGCTTCGGCCATTGCCTCGGCAATTTTGCGGCAGGCCTTGCCGTGCTTAACCCAAAAGGCACGAATAGCGTCATTCTGACTGGAGAGCGTGAACCCGTCTTCCGCTTTCGGATGCGCAAAAAACGTCGGGTTAAAGTCCAGACAAATGCCCTGCGCTTTGGCCCAATCCATCCACTTCGTGAAACAGGAGGCATCTATTTCGTCACGGTCGACATAATGGCCGGTTTCAGAATAGCAGGCATGAACGTTTACGCGCTGGGTGCCGGGAATCAGCGACATCGTCTTTTCGAGGTCGGCGCGCGCCTGCTCGCCGTTGTTTGCACGTCCGGGGTAGTTACCGGTGGCCATGATGCCGCCGCCGGACAACCCCTCGGGCTTGGTTTCAAAGCCGACGACATCGTCGCTCTGCCAGCAGTGCAGAGAAATCGGAAGTTTCAGGGCTTTTTCAATCGCCGCGTCCGTATCGATGCCAAAAGCTGCGTAACGTTCTTTCGCTAATTTATATGCTTTGTCCACGCTCATAAAAATCTCCTGTCTATAGGTTTTCCGATGCCTGGAAAACCATAGCAGAGGAACCAACCGCTGTTCCTTGACGATACGGACATTTTTTAGCATGATCGCGCCATGAATACACAACTCAGAAAGCAGGACTATTTCGACGATCCGTCTCTGCCTCTGCAGATCCATATCCGCGACCCACAGCCGGAGTTTCCCCTGCACACACACGGCTTCGATGAGTTGGTGATCATCCTGCGCGGCACCGCCATGCACCTTGTGGACAACCAGCCCTTTCCGGTCAAAAGCGGTGACGTTTTCGTCGTCTCCGGAAAGCACGAGCATCAATATCTGGACATGCACGGACTGGTGCTGGCCAATATTCTGTTCGACTCGCGCGCCCTGCAGATGAACCAGTGGGATATTCGCGCCCTGCCTGGCTTTCACGCATTGTTTGCCCTCGAACCGATTCTGCGCACCCAACAGAAATTCAACGGTCGGCTTCAGCTCTCCGAACGGCAGCTCAATCATGTGAACGAAATCATCCACGATCTAATCCGGGAAACGGAAAGACACATCCCCGGCTACCGCGTTATGGCAAAAGGTCTTTTCATGCAACTGACTGTCTTTTTATCCCGTTGCTATTCCGACAAACCGTCCGAAGAATCCCTCGACCTGTTGAGACTTGGCGATGTTCTTGCGCATATCGAAACACGCTTTGCCGAAAAAATCACCCTTGATGACCTGGCCAAGAAAGCCCATCTCTCCAAACGGCATTTTCAGCGGATTTTCACGAAATGCCTGGGGCGCTCACCAATCGACCATCTGCTGCATATCCGCGTGCAAAAAGCCGCTGAACTCCTGCGACACAGCAACCGCACCATCACGGACATCGCTCTCGACTGCGGCTTCTGCGACGGCAACTATTTCTCACGCCAATTCCTCCAAGTTATGCATTCATCGCCCCGGCAATACCGGTCGAAAAGACCGTCAGTCACTGGTTTGGGATAACCTTGCAAACCAAAACGGACCGGCACATTCGCGCCGGGGGTTAAACCTTTTCCAATGCTTGGATCCGAGCGCAACGAGAAAGGCTTTTGGGAACCAAAAGCAATGACGGGAAGGAATGGCAAATATCCGCTTGCTCCCCCAAGGGTGAACCGTTATGTTTTGCGCCTTCATTCCCAGGCTCGGGTGGTGAAATTGGTAGACACGCTAGCTTGAGGGGCTAGTGGCCGCAAGGCCTTCGGGGTTCGAGTCCCCGCCCGAGCACCAGCCTTCGCTTGCAGCGCAGCAAAAGCGAAGGCTGTCACGCCGGAGCCATACGAACCCCGATGAGTATGCGAAGGCGGACTGTTCATATCGCTGCAAGACTACGGCTTGGCATGCCACTTATGGACGCATTTTATTACGTCTACATTTTGAAAAGCAAAGTAGCCGACCATTATTACATCGGTTGCACTAAAAACCTTACCGCCCGCCTCAAGAAACATAATCAGGGAGGATGCCCGCATACCGCAAAATTTATACCTTGGGAAATTGAAACCGCCGTTTCCTTCCGCTCCAGAGAAAAGGCGGCCGTCTTTGAAGCTTATCTGAAATCAGGATCCGGCAGGGAATTCGCCCGACGGCATTTTTAGGACAACTATGAAACTGGTCATTGCCACACGCAACCGGCACAAGCTTGAAGAAATTCACGCCATTTTTAATTTCCAAGGTTTGGAAGTCTGCTCCGCCGTTGACTTTCCCGACATTCCCGATGTCATCGAAGACGGCGACACGCTGGAAGCCAACGCCGTCAAAAAGGCGGTCGAAATCTGCCGGGCAACCGGACTGCCCGCGCTGGCTGACGACTCCGGCCTCGAAGTGGAAGCGCTCAACGGTGAACCGGGCGTCTATTCCGCCCGCTGGTCCGGCGAGGACTGCACCTATGCCGACAACAACGCCAAACTGCTGCGCGAACTGACCGGTAAAGAGAACCGCCGCGCGCAATTCCGCACCGTCATCGCCCTCGCCATCCCCGGCGAAGAGCCACTGACCGTCGAAGGCTCAGTACAGGGAACCATCATCAACGAACTGCGCGGCGACCAGGGCTTCGGCTACGATCCGCTCTTCATACCCGACGGCTACAACCGGACCTTCGCCGAGCTGCCCGCCGACGTGAAAAACAAAATCTCGCACCGCGCCCGGGCGCTCAACGCCGCTTCCAATGTC
>JBAYVX010000051.1:0-9869 GCA_041674365.1 Kiritimatiellales bacterium
CGCCGACCTTGTCGCCAGCATCAAAAAAGCCATCGTCGAAATGCTTCACCGTAATAAGCCGGCGGCCGATCAGCTCATCGATAAAATTAAAGACACCCAGCGCTTGCGCAAAGACCTTCAGGACGTCAAAAAACTGGCTCGCGAGCGTTCTAAAGCCGTTTCCATCCGTGTTCCGCAGCTCAAAGATTGCAAGCAGCACTTCAACAAAGAAAAAGCCGCGCACGAAGACACCATGATTTTCATCACCGAAGGGCAGTCTGCCGCCGGCTCGCTGGTCAGTTGCCGCGACGTCACGCGGCAGGCGATCTACACCCTGAAAGGCAAACCCCTCAATGTGTGGGATCTCAAGCGCGACGCGCTCTATAAAAACGTCGAGCTCTACAATCTCATGCGCAGCCTCAATATTGAGGAGTCCGCCGACGCCCTGCGCTACGGCACCGTCATTCTCGCAACCGATGCCGACGTCGACGGCCTGCACATTCGCAACCTCATGATCACCTTCTTTCTGCGGTTCTTTGAGCCGATCGTCCGTGAAGGATATCTCAAGATTCTGGAAACCCCGCTTTTCCGTGCCCGCAACAAAAAAGAAACCATCTACTGCTACTCCGAACGGGAGCGGGATGTTGCGCTGGAAAAACTTGGACGCGGTGCGGAAGTCACCCGCTTCAAAGGGCTCGGCGAAATTTCGCCTGGCGAATTCAAAGCCTTCATCGGTAAAGAAATGCGGCTCACATCGGTCGTGGTCGACGAAGACCACTCCATTCCTGAAGTGCTCACCTTCTACATGGGCAAAAACACGCAGGAACGCCGCACCTACATCATGGACAATCTGGTAGTGGACGAAGAAATCCTATGAGCGAAGAACAGGAATTCCTTTTCGGCGATGGGCCTGAACAAAAGAAACCCGCCAAAAAAACCGCGGCGAAAAAGCCGTCCGTTGAGCCGGACGATATCCCGGATGAAGCGCCTGCTTCTGAAAAACGGGGACGCACACGTCTCGCTCTCGATTCCGAACACGGCCCCCTTCGCAAGCTCGTGGACTATAACTTTTTGCAGTACGCCTCCTATGTCATCTGTGACCGTGCCATCCCCAACGTGGAAGACGGCCTGAAGCCGGTACAGCGGCGTATCATGCATGCTCTGTCCGAAAAAGACGACGGACGCTTCATCAAAGTCGCCAACGTCGTCGGCCATACCATGCAGTATCATCCGCATGGCGACGCCTCCATCAACGATGCGCTGGTAAACCTGACCAACCTCGGCGGCTACCTGATCGAGGGGCAGGGGAATTTCGGCAATATCTTCACCGGTGACCGGGCGGCGGCTCCTCGTTACATCGAATGCCGGCTTACTCCGCTGGCCCGCGAAGAAGTTTTCAACAAAGAGCTTACCCGCTACATTCTCAGCTACGACGGACGTAACAAAGAACCCGTCGTACTGCCCTGCAAACTGCCGCTGCTGCTCATGCTCGGTGCCGACGGAATTGCGGTCGGCCTTTCAACCAAAATTCTTCCGTACAACTTCATCGAACTGCTTCAGGAACAGATCGAAATTCTGCACGAAAAAGTCCGTACACCGCACAAGTGCACCGTGTTGCCCGACTTTCAGACCGGCGGGCTCATGGACGTTTCCGAATACAACAATGGAAATGGAAAAGTCAAAGTCCGCGCAAAAATTGAAGAGCGCAGCGGCAACCGGCTGACCATCACCGATCTGCCCTACGGACAAACCACCGAATCGCTCACCACCTCGATTGAAGATGCTGTGCGGAAGAAAAAAGTTGCCGTGCGCGCCATCAACGATTTCACGGCCGAAAAAGTTGAAATCGAACTGGTTCTCTCGGTCGGTGCCGACCCCGAACAGGTCAAACAGGCTCTCTATGTCTTCACCGCCTGTGAAACCTCTATTTCCAGCCGTATTGTCGTCATCCACAACAACCGCCCGGTTGAAATGACGGTCGATGATATCCTGCACCTCAACACAAAACAGCTGCTCACCATCCTCGAAGCCGAACTCAACTTAAAAAAAGATAAACTGCTTGATGCCTTTCACACCAAAACGCTCGTCCAGATCTTTGTCGAAAACCGCATCTACAAAAAAATTGAACAGTGTAAAACCTACGAAGCTGTTCATAAAGCCGTCATGGACGGCTTAGAGCCGTTCAAAAAAATGCTGCGCCGCCCTGTCGTCGATGAAGATATCGAAATGCTCCTCGCCATTCAGATCAAACGCATTTCGCTCTTCGATATGAACAAAAACAAAGAGGATATCGAAAAAATCCTCGCTGAGCTGGCTGAAGTCGAAAAAAACCTCAAGAGCCTCACCGTTTACGCCACCCGCTATCTCAAAGAGCTCATCAAAAAATACAAAGACCGCTATCCGCGCCTCACGCAAATCAAAACCTTTAAAGAAATCGAAGTGCGTGAGCTCACCGCCACCGAACTCGACCTCAAGCACGATACCGAAGCCCAGTTTATCGGTACCGCCGTCAAAGGCGAATCGCTTCTCAAATGCTCCTCACTCGACAAACTTATCGTCGTCTGGGACGACGGCCGTTATCAGATGGTACCGCCGCCCGAAAAGCTTTTTGTCGACGGCAACATGCGGTATTGCGCCATCTTCGATCGTGACCGCGAAATGACCTGCGTCTATGTAAACGGACGCGAAACCTACATAAAACGTTTCACCTTCGGCGGAACCATCATGAACCGCGACTATCAAATCGCGCCCGAAGGCTCAAAAATAATCTTCTGGCAGGAAGGCTGCCCGGACGAACTCTACCTGCGCTACCGCCCTGCCAAAGGGCAGCGCATCCACCAGCAGTTCTTTAAAATCAAGGATCTTGCCGTCAAAGGCTCCAAAGCCAAAGGCAACCGTCTCACCACCAAATCGGTGCAATACATCGACACCAAACCCGGGCGCTGGTGGCGCGACGACGAAGAAGCCCCGCAAGGCGTTTTGCTGTAGTCGGTCATGGACTCTGTTTATGACATCCAAACATTGGAAAAATTGATCCGCGACCCTTATCAGAGGCGGAATTTTCTCAACGCTTATCTCAAAAAGGCATTGCCACCCGAAAAATGCCCGGAACCTGCTCCTCAGTTTTTCCAGACATTGGAACTTTTAGAACGCCACGACTCCAAAACCGATGGCGCCACCAAGCTGGTTTTCCGGACGACGTCCGCCCTGAGCGAAGTCGAAGGGCAAACAGATCAATACAGGATCGAAGCCGTCATTCTGCGCATCGCTTCGGGTCGCACCAGCCTCTGCATCTCCTCGCAGGTCGGCTGTGCTGCCGACTGTCAGTTTTGCGCGACCGGTAAACTTGGTTTTATTCGCAACCTGAGCGCCGCCGAAATGCTCGATCAGGTTCTGCTCGCCAAACGGCTTTTGCGTGAAGAAGGGCGGACGCTGCGCAACGTCGTCGTCATGGGAATGGGCGAGCCGCTTCGTAACGAACAAAATCTTTTCCAATGTTTGGAAACACTGCGCGATCCGCGCTTCTTCAACCTCTCCGAAAACCACCTGCTCGTTTCCACTGTCGGCATTCCTGCCGCCATGACCCGCTTCGCCGCGCGCTTTCCAAACATCCAGCTTGCGCTCAGCCTGCACAGCGCACGTCAGGAAGTCCGCGAACGCATCATGCCCGTCGCAAAGTTCCACACCTTGGAAAAACTGAGAGAAATTTTTCCAATGCTTGGAAAAAACGGATTTATGATCGAATACCTGATGCTCAAAGGCATCAACGACGGCCCCGAAGATCTTGCGGCATTGATCGACTTTCTGTGCGGAACCAACGCACACATCAACCTGATTCAGTTCAACGCTTATCCCGGTTCGCCGTTCGAGCCGGTTGCGGAAGACGCCCGCAAAGCCTTCGGCGATGAATTGAAAAAGGCGGGTTTTAAAACCACGTTGCGTTATTCGCTTGGCGACGACATCGCCGCCGCCTGCGGTCAGCTCGCCGGGCGCTAAAGAGCGCCCTTACTGGAAGGAATCGCATCCAGCGCCCGCTGGTCGTCGGTGCAGGCCATTCGCAGGGCGCGGGCGACGGCTTTGAAGACCGCTTCGTGCGCGTGATGCAGATCATCGCCGTATTTCTGGTCGATGTGCAGATTCAGTTTGGCGGTGTCGCAGAACGAGCGCCAGAAGTGTCCGAGAATATCGGTATCGAAGTCGCGGATGAGATTCTTTTTGTTGGCGATGTTATAGACGAGATAGGGGCGGCCGCCGAGATCGAGTGAGACGTCCGCGCTGGCGAGCGCATCGTCCATCGGCAGAACCCAGAACCCGTAGCGGTTGATGCCGCGCCGTTCGCCGAGCGCTTTGTTAAAAGCTTCTCCGAGCGCCAGCGCCACGTCTTCGATAAGATGGTGATAATCCACGTGGGTGTCTCCGGTGGCTTTAATATCCATATCGATCAGCGAGTGTTTGGAGAGCAGCTCGAGCATGTGGTTGAAAAACGGCACGCCGGTTTCAATGGAATACGTTCCGGTTCCGTCGAGGTTGATCGACAACTTGATGTCCGTTTCGCCGGTCTTACGTTCAACGGTTGCTTTGCGTTCTTTCATTTTCCATATCCTTCCGGTTCTTCGGCGACCATCAATTGTTTTTCTTTTCCTGTCGCGGTGAGATAGAGCGTATCGGGACAGATATCCTGCTCATGAGGCCAGGCAACCGTTCCAAACGTGACGAATGCCTGTTTAAAGTAGTCGATATCTCGCAACTCCCGAAATACACCAAAGTCGAGCAGGGGGGTGCAATCAAAAACGCCCGTTTCTCCATTTTCGAAAACAAAATCCAGCTTGTAATCGTCACGGGCTTTAACTGTTTTTAGATCCGGGTTCATATGAGTTATTTTATGACAGGCATCGTAAAGCTCCTAAATATTCAGAACCAATCGAAGGCCGTTGTCGACTTCATTCATTTTCAGCTTGGGCAATGACGCGATACATTCAGTCAGGTTGGATTTATCCAATGTAATGATTTGAGAGATATTTGCGACAGAGTCTTTCGGGAGTTTTGTCCATTTCGTTTTGAGCAGGACATTGCCGGGGGCTTCGGCGAGCCTCAGGTTTGAGGTAAGAACAACGGCGATGACGGTTGAAATGCGGCTTTGATTAAAGTCATTCTGTTGAACAATGAGTACGGGTCTGCGATAGCCGGGTTCTGACCCCTGGGGCACGGGGAGGCTGGCCCACCAGAGTTCACCGCGTTGCATTTACCACTCCTCTTCGGTTGCTTCGCTTTGAAGCTGGACTAATGTTGAATCCAGTTTGGACGCTTCGGTGGAGTAAACGCTATCCAGTTTTTCACGCACCTGCATTGTTTTGTGTTCTTCTATGTATTCAGTAACAGCTCGTGTGTAGAGTTCGCTGCGCGAAAGATGCTGCCGTTTTGCAAACTGTTCTGCGCACGAGAAGATGTCGTCCGGTATGGAAATTGCCGTTTTCATACCCGAAAGGTATAACTTTGGTTATACCTCGTCAATCCTGTTGTTAATGAGGATCGCTGACCAGCGAATGAATAAAATCTAAGAATAAATTCCATTGCGGATGTCTGTTCATTCGTAGATTTTATTCATTCGTTGGTGAAAATTTAAAAAGGAGACTTTTATGGCACAAGCAGCAGCAAGACACATTCTGGTGAGCACGGAGAAACAGTGTAGCGAACTGAAACAGCAGATTGAAAACGGTTCGGATTTTGCCGAGCTGGCAAAACAGCATTCATCCTGTCCGTCCGGACGCGATGGCGGGGCGCTCGGAACCTTCGGCCCCGGTCAGATGGTCCGCGAATTTGACGAAGTGGTTTTCAGCGCGCCGGTCGGCAAGGTTCAGGGGCCGGTTAAAACCCAGTTTGGTTATCACCTCGTTGAAGTGACCATGCGGACAGCATAGCAGAAACTCGAAATTCTAAATCCGAAGCACGAAACAAAATTTTAAAATTCGAATTTTCCAATGTTTGGAAACTTGTTTCGGATTTCGAAATTCGTGCTTCGAATTTTCATCCACCCACCCGTTTGACGGTGTAGCCGAGTTTCTGGAGTTCATCGACAAGGATGTCGCGGTGATCCCCCTGAATTTCGATGGTGCCGTTTTTGACGGTTCCGCCTGTTCCGCACTGCTGCTTAAACTGCTTGGCCAGCTTTTCGAGCCCTTCGGGGTGTGATGGAATGCCGGTGATGACGGTAACGCCCGCGCCTTTACGGCCTTTGGTTTCCCGCCCGACACGAACAATGCCGTCGCCTTTTGGGGCGGACGGCTTTTGTTGCGGGTTTTCCTTCACGCCTTTGGCGTGACAAGTTTTCGGCGGGAGCTGACCGCCCGGAGTATTTTTGCTCCACTCCGGGGTCAGGTTGAGACTGCTCAGATCAATCGGCATGACTACTCAGCGGATTCTTCCGGAGCCTCTTCTGTATCCGTCACTTCAGATACTTCATCGGTTTCAACTTCAGGCAATCTCTCGGCAGGGATTTCATCCGCCTCGAGTACTGCGGCGGAGACAATCCGGTCGTCTTCACTCAGGTTGAAGAGACGTACGCCCTGCGTATTACGGCCGATGATACGCAGATCGCTGGCACCGATGCAGATCATTTGCCCATTCTGGGAGATAAGCATAATGCGGTGATCGTTGTGCACGGCATGCGCGCTGACGACATTGCCGTTCCGTTCGGTAGTCTGAATGCTGATGATTCCTTTACCGCCGCGGCTTTGCAGGCGGTATTCGTCAAAGTTCGTCCGTTTGCCGTAGCCGTTTTCGGTGATGACCATCATGGTGGAGGAGGGGTCGACGATTTCGATGGAAACGACCTGATCGTCGCCTTCAAGCGTTACTCCTTTGACACCGCGTGAAACACGGCCCAGCGGCCGGGCGTCCTGCTCTTTAAAGCGGATGGCCTTGCCGTTGTGCATGCTGAGGATGATTTCGTCCTTACCGCTGGTCAACTGTACACCGATCAGCTCGTCGCCTTCGTCAATGTTGATGGCGTTGATACCGCCGGCGCGGATGTTCTTGTAGGCCGACAGAACCGTCTTCTTGATGATTCCCTTGCGGGTGGCCATCAGCAGATTGTGCTGATCATCATTGAGTTCGCGTACACAGAGGATGGCGGCCAGTTTTTCGTCCGGTGCCATTTCAATGACGTTGGCGAGCGAGCGGCCGCGCGCCTGACGGCTGCCTTCCGGTACGTGATAGGCTTTCAGCCAGTACATTCGGCCTGCTTCGGTAAAACAGAGCAGGTAGTCGTGCGTCGAGCCGGTGAAGACGTGTTCGACGAAGTCCTCTTCCTTGGTATCCATACCGATGACGCCTTTTCCGCCGCGGCGCTGCTGGCGGTAGGTATCGACCGGGACGCGTTTGATGTAGCCGGTATTGGAGAGGGTGATCACGCAAGGCTCATCCGCGATGAGGTCTTCCATGTTGATTTCGCCTTCATCAATGCACAGCTCGGTGCGGCGCGGTTCGCCGTATTTGGCGCGAATCTGTTCGAGATCTTCTTTGATGACGACAAAAATCTTTTCCGGGTTGGCCAGAAGGTCTTCGAGGTAGTCCATCAGCTTCTTCAGCTCGGCGTATTCGGCTTCCACTTTTTCGCGTTCGAGGCCGGTCAACTGATAGAGGCGCATGTCGAGAATGGCTTTGGCCTGAATTTCGCTCAGCCCGAATTTTTCGCTCAATGCGGCCTGTGCATCTTCGCGGTTTTTCGATTCGCGGATGATACGGACGACGGCATCCATATTGTCCATGGCGATCAGGAAGCCTTCGAGAATATGGGCGCGGGCCTGCGCCTTTTCGAGGTCGAACTGCGTGCGGCGGGTAACGACTTCGAAGCGGTGGTCGATGAAGCACTGCAGAACTTCCTTCAGGTTCATTACACGCGGCTTGCCCTTATCAATAGCCAGCATGATGGAGCCGAAGGTCGATTCCATCTGCGTGTATTTGTAGAGACCGGTGAGCATCACGCGCGGAACGGCACTGCGTTTGAGTTCGACGACGAGGCGGATGCCTTCTTTGCCGGATTCATCGCGGATGTCGGAGATGCCGTCGAGAATCTTGTCGCGCACCAGCTGAACCATTTTCTGAATCAGCAGGGTTTTGTTCAGCGCGTAAGGAATCTCACTGATGATGATACGTGCCTTGCCGCTTTCATCTTCTTCGATCTCGGCGCGCCCGCGCATTTTGATTTTGCCGCGTCCGGTGGTGTAGAACTCGCGGATGGAGCCGAGGCCGTAGACCATGCCGCCGGTCGGGAAGTCGGGCCCTTTGACATAATCGCAAAGATCTTCCGCTGTGGCTTCGGGATTGTCGATCAGGTAAATGGTTCCGTCGACGACTTCACCGAGGTTGTGCGGCGGGATATTGGTGGCCATCCCGACGGCAATACCGGTTGATCCGTTGACGAGCAGGTTGGGGATGCGGGCCGGAAGAACAGAAGGTTCCATCAGCGATTCGTCAAAGTTCGGGCGCATATCGACCGTGTTTTTCTCAATATCGGCCAGCATCTCTTCAGCCAGCGGGCGCAAGCGGCACTCGGTGTATCGATAGGCCGCAGCGCGGTCACCGTCGATCGAACCGAAGTTTCCCTGTCCGTCGATCAGCATGGCGCGCATCGCGAAGTCCTGAGCCATACGAACCATCGTATCGTACACAGCCGTGTCACCGTGCGGATGGTAGTTACCGATTACTTCCCCGACCACTTTAGCGCATTTGACGTAGGCCTTATTGTGCGTCCAGCCGCGTTCTTTCATGGCATAGAGAATGCGCCGGTTGCCGGGCTTCATCCCGTCGCGCACGTCGGGCAGGGCGCGGCCGACAATCACCGACATGGAGTAGTCGATATAGGCGCGCTGCATCTCATCTTCAATGTTAATTAGATCAATACGTTCGTTCGTGTTTTCCATAAGTTCAGTTTCCTTAAATATCGAGATTGGTGACGTTGAGGGCATTGTCTTCGATAAACTGACGGCGCGGCGGAACTTCATCGCCCATCAGAATCGTAAACATTTCATCGGCCTTCACGACGTCATCCAGAACCACCTTGGTCATGCGGCGAGCAGCCGGATCGAGCGTGGTTTCCCACAGTTGTTGCGGATTCATTTCCCCCAACCCCTTGTAGCGCTGAATCGACATGCCCTTGCGGCCAAGAATGCGGACAGCGCTGATCAGATCCATCAGGGATGTCACCGGGATTTTTGTGCCTTTGTCGTCGAGGATGAATTGCGGATCTTCAGATTTGACCAACTGCGCGGCAGTAAAGCCGAGCTCGTTCAATTTGGCGATAATGCCCGCCAGTGGTTTGGCCGCAAGCAGTTCCCGGTAGCGGACGCTATGTGCGGTCGGTGCAGCATCGCTGGCTTCCACCTCGGCGCCATGCAGTGTTTCATCGGCTTTTGCGATGATGGCTTTAAGATCGGCTTCGTCAATGGCGTAACGATATTCCGGATCTCCGTCCACGCCGTCGATAATTGCCATATATGCGGGGAAGACTCCGGTTTCCGGGTTGCGATGCTTGAGATATTTCTCCAGCGGAACGCCGCGTCGGCGGAGCTTGTCGGCGATCTCTTCAATTTTAACCAGATTTTCGAGGAGCTCGCGCAAACCCTTGGTATCGAGCAGTTGTTCTCCGTCCATTTTTTGGAGCAGCAGGCCGTCGGCACCCAGATCCAGCAGGATTTGTGTCAGGTGGGAATCGCTTTCTACATATTCTTCGCGCTTGCGGCGGGTCACTTTATAGAGCGGCGGCTGGGCAATATAGACGTAGCCATGTTCGATCAACTGTGGCATTTGACGGTAAAAGAAAGTCAGCAACAGCGTACGGATATGCGCTCCGTCGACGTCGGCGTCGGTCATGATGATGATCTTGTGGTAGC
>JBAYVX010000052.1:0-9781 GCA_041674365.1 Kiritimatiellales bacterium
ACCTTCACGTAAACAGTCTCCGCAGATGACAAATTTATTTCGTCTCTTCTTCCGGTTTCTTCTCGCGGATCACTTCCGGCTCACCCTCAACTGCGGCCGCGCCTTCTTCTGCCACCGGCTCTTCCACCACCTTCGGCAGAGAAACCGACGCCACACCAATATCTTTATCCATCAAAATTGTAATTTTTGAAGCATCTACCGGAAGGTCTTTAATGGTAAGAATATCACCGAGCTTCATCGCGCTGACATCCACATTGATTGACTCAGGAATGTCTGCCGGAAAACACGAAATTTCGATTTCGTGCAGGAGATGATCCAGCACACCGCCCTGGTTTTTAACCCCCTCGGCTTCGCCGATGAGTTCAACCGGAACTTCTACATGCAGTTTTTTATCCATCGCCACTTCCTGCAGATCCACATGAACCACACCGCCGGAGAGGGCATCGTGCTGTACTTCTTTCAGGAGAACAGACTCCTCTTTTCCGCCTTCAATTTGTATATGGACAATGACATGCTCACTCGTGTGATGATGAAATATCTGCTGGAACTCATTCTTTGGCAACGAAATGGAACGGGCTGCCGAGCCATCGCTGTAAATCACACCCGGCACCCAGCCGTCGCGGCGCAACCGGCGCGCTCCGGCGGAACCTTTACTGTCTCTGCTCTTCACTGTAATTTTTGCGTCCATATCTTCTTTCTCCTCTAAGTTATTCTAAAAAGTGATGTCACCGAATTATTGTCGTGAATGCGACGGATTGCTTCGGCCAGCAGTTCCGCCACAGAAAGAACTTTCACCTTGCTGCCGGTGTCACATCGCGCCGGCACACTGTCAGTAGTAACCAACTCAATAATCGGCGATGCATTCAGGCGTTCAACACCTTTGCAGTTCAGCAGAGAGTGACTCACCATGGCACGGATGGAAGCTGCCCCGGCCTTTTGCAGAAGCTCGGCGGCGGCGGTCAACGTGCCGGCGGTAGATGTCATATCATCCACCAGCACCGCATTACAGCCCTTCACATCGCCCACCAGATGGGTTGCTGAAACGTGTTCGGCGCTCTTGCGTTCTTTGCCGACCACCGCGACTCCGGCATCCAGCATATCGGCATAGGTTGCCGCCAGCTTCATTCCGCCGGTGTCAGGCGCTACGACTACCAGATTGTCCAGCTTCTGCTCACGCAGATGCTTCACAAATACCGGTGCGGCATAAAGGTGATCCACCGGAATATCAAAAAATCCCTGAATCTGCTGCGCGTGCAGATCCATCGTCAGCAAGCGATTCGTTCCGGCAGCCACCAGCAGATTAGCCACCAGCTTGGCGGTGATTGGAACGCGCGGCTGATCTTTGCGGTCCTGCCGGGCGTAACCGTAAAACGGAAGAACCGCTGTAATGCGTTGCGCCGAGGCGCGCTTGGCCGCATCGATCATAATCAGCAGTTCCATGATTGTTTCGTTCGGAGGATAGGAAGTCGGCTGAATAATAAATACATCGCGCCCGCGGACGTTTTCGGCGATCTTCACGAAGATTTCGCCGTCCGGAAAGCGGCTGATTTCCACAGCACAAAGCTTCTCGCCGGCTTTCCCCGCGATTTGCTCCGCCAGATCCCGATGGGCTGTACCTGCTAAAATTTTCACCGTTTCATTCCCTTTTAATGGTCGTGTTTTCCGACCGGTTCGCCCTAGTGGATTTGCCCGACTAGGATTTGAACCTAGACGCCAAGAATCAAAATCTTGTGTGCTACCATTACACTATCGGGCAGCCCTTTTTATGCCAAAAAAAACACCTCTCTACCCCGAGAGAAGCGTGGAACCATAAAAAGACCCCCCAGCGTTGTCAAATTAAAACGGGAACGAGAAATTCCAGCCCTTCAAACGCGGATTTCCGCGGTCCGGCTCTCTTTTGTTAGTGCATTTTAAATCGCTTCGAATATCCTTCGCGCGTGAATAAATATTCTCTGGTTCCGTTCGTGTTGTCGTGTGCCGTGCTTGCGGGTATCGCACAGAATCGATTTGATTTCGACGCGCTCAAAAACCGGGCTCAGAACCTGGCGGTCGCACCCTATCAACCGTCCGACCGCTCCCTGCCGGAAGCTTTACAGCAGTTCAACTACGACGATATGCGCAACATCCGCTTCGATCCGAAGTCGGCCATCTGGCGTATGGAGCGCCTCCCGTTCCAGCTCCAGTTCGTCCATCGCGGCGGCCCGCAAAACGGACACATCACCGTTAACTATGTCGAAGACGGGCATGAGGAGCCGATTCCGTTCTCCAAAAGCCTGTTCAACTATTCTCAGGTCAAAATCAACGGACGCCTCCCCGACGACCTCGGCTTTAACGGCTTCCGCATCCACTATCCGCTCAACTCCATGGAGTACCTCGACGAAGTCATCGTCTTCCAGGGCGCCTCCTACTTCCGGGCGCTCGGCAAAGGCCTGCACTACGGTCTCTCCGCCCGCGGACTCGCCATCAATGTTGTTGGTAAAACGCCGGAGGAGTTTCCTGAGTTCACCGAGTTCTGGGTTGAAAAACCGGACAGCCGGGCCGACCGCATCAAAATTTATGCTCTGCTGAACAGCCCCAGCCTGGCCGGCGCGTATGAAATGCTGGTCATCCCCGGTGTGGATACCGTCATGGAAATCAAAGCCATGCTCTTCGCCCGCCAGCCGGTTGAGGGTCTAGGCCTCGCCCCGCTCACCAGCATGTTCTGGTTCGGCGAAAACTCCACTTCCCGGTTCGGGGACTTCCGACCGGAAGTGCACGACTCTGACGGACTGCTCGTCCACACCAGCGCGGATGAGTGGCTCTGGCGTCCGCTCTCCAACGACGGCGGCATTAAGGTCTCCTGTTTCGCCAACGAAAAACCTCTGGGTTTCGGATTGCTCCAGCGCGACCGGAATTACTCCGATTACGAAGATCTGGAAACCTTTTACCAAAACCGCCCCAGCGCATGGGTGGAACCCGGTTCCGGATTTGATCGAGGCGAAATCCGCCTCGTCGAACTTCCGACTCACATGGAATACGCCGACAACATTGTCGCCTTCTGGATGCCCGCCGAACCGCTTATGCCGGAACACCCGATCGAATTTTCCTACCGCTTGCACTGGTTCACTGACGATCCGGCTCTTCCGCCTCTGTCCCGGGCAACCGCTACCCGCATCGGCGATGCCGCGGAATACCCCGGCTCCAAAAAATTTGTTCTCGATTTCAGCAATGCACCGGGTCTGGACCGCAACAACCCGGACAGCGTAAAGCCGGTCATCTCTCTCACCAACGGAAACCTGAAAGGCAAGCATCTTCAGCGCAACGATCTGGGCAATGCGTGGCGCGTCTTTTTTGACGTCGAACCGGTTGACCGGGCGAAGCCTGTCGAAATGCGCTGTTTCCTGCAATCGGGCGGACTGCCGCGGAGCGAAACGTGGACCTACTACTGGAACCCATAGAGCCCTTCGTTCCCGCCTGGGGCAGCCCCGAGGAATGGAACAGCGCCTGTGAAAAACTCGAGAGCTACCTGCGGGCTCACGAGGTGGACAGTCTTTTGCATCGCGCGCATCTCATCACCATGATTCTGCGCCGCGTCAGCAGCCGCTGGAAAAACCAGACACCGCCCGCACCTCCGGCCACCCTCGTCATCGAAGAAACCAACCGCCTGCTCAATGAATGGTTTACCCTCATCATGGACCTGCCCGCCGAAACCCATGACCGGTTTACCGCCGCCGACGGACGCGTCGCTCTCTTTCTTTGCAACGGCCCCCTGCGATGGCCATACGCCTTTTTGGAGCCCCGCAACATTCCGGACGATCTGAAAACCGCCATGCGGAAAAGTCTCATGCGCGCCGGCCCCGAACTGCAAATCAGCAACATGGTGCCGCGCCCGATTGATCTGGGTCTGATCCCGGAACTCGCCGATGACACCATGGACGCCCTGAATCGTATGCCCGTCATCAAAGCTTTCATCGGCTGGCTCATTTTCCTTTCCATTTTAACGTACCTTTTCTGGATGACACGATGACGGCTGTAAAAATTCTATCGGGCGCTCAGAAGATCCGCCGGCGAATCCTTTTCTTTTCGCTGGCATTCCTGCTCATCACGCTGGCCACCTGGGTCATGGCAGATATTCTCTGGCGCGGTGGCGGCATGAACAGCTGTGAAATCGCCATTCTGATCCTCTTCACCATTCTCTTTACGCCGGTCTCTCTCGGTGTCGTTCAGGCACTGACCGGCTTCATCCTCCTCTGGCGCGGCCGCGATCCGGCCCGTCTGCTCAACCGGCTCGAAAAAACAGACACCCTGCCGGATCTTCCCGTCACCGCGGTTGTCCTGCCCATTTTCAACGAAGATGTCAGCCGCGTTTATGAAGGTCTGCGCGCCATCTACCGCTCCGTCGAACGCACCGGCCACCTCTCGCGCTTCGACTTTTTTATTCTCAGCGATTCCAACGACCCCAACAAATGGATCGAAGAGGAAATGGCCTGGGCCGAACTCTGCAAACAGGTCACAGGATTCGGACGCATCTTCTACCGCAAACGCAAAACCGCCCTCAACCGCAAAAGCGGAAACATCAGCGACTTCTGCCGCCGCTGGGGCGGCAAATACCGCTACATGGTCATCCTCGATGCCGACAGCGTTATGAGCGGCGACTGTCTCGTCAAACTCGCGCAGCTCATGGAACTCAACCCGCAGGCCGGCATCATTCAGGCCGCACCGGTGCAGGCACTCAGCGAAAGCTTCTTTGGCCGCGGTATGCAGTTCGCCGGTTCTCTCTACGGCCCGCTCTTCCAGGCCGGCCTCAACTACTGGCAGGCCGACGAAGGCAACTACTGGGGTCACAACGCCATCATCCGCCTCGCTCCGTTCATCGAGCACTGCGCCCTGCCCGACCTGCCCGCCAGCAAAACGCCGCGCGCCAAATTCATGAGCCACGATTATGTTGAAGCCGCCCTCATGCGCCGCGCCGGCTACGAAGTCTGGCTCGCCTACGGCCTCGGCGGAAGTTACGAAGGCGGCCCGCCCACGCTCCTCGACATGGCCAAGCGCGACCGCCGCTGGTGCCGCGGAAACTTCCAGCACAGCTGGCTTGTCCTCTCGCCGCATGTCCGCCCCATCAACCGTATGCACCTCGCTCTCGGCATCATGAGCTATCTCTCCTCGCCGCTCTGGCTCTTCTTCATGATCATCGGCACCATGCAGTTCTGGATTGTCTCGCGCTATCCCGTCCATACCTTCGACTCCGACGTCGGCCTTTCGTCCCTGCTCGACATTGGCGGCAATCAGCTCGCCATCACCC
This sequence comes from Kiritimatiellales bacterium, assembly GCA_041674365.1. Taxonomy (GTDB): domain Bacteria; phylum Verrucomicrobiota; class Kiritimatiellia; order Kiritimatiellales; family Tichowtungiaceae; genus Tichowtungia. Next base: position 5,282 of record JBAYVX010000052.1, read on the forward strand.
TCTTTATCATCATCATCTCCCTGCTCTTCCTCCCCAAACTGCTCAGCCTGATTCTCATTCTCCGCCGCAAAGAAACTTCCCATCCGTTCGGCGGACGTCTGCGCGCAACCGTCAGTGTCGTCATTGAACATCTCTTCTCCATGCTCATCACTCCCATCCTCATGATCTTCCACTCCCGCTTTGTCCTCGGCGTCATGGCCGGACAGGAAGTCGGCTGGGGCCCGCAGCGGCGCGGCGGCAAAGACGGCATCGACTGGGGCGAAGCGCTAGAAGCCTACGGCGGACACACCCTCATCGGCATTCTCTGGGGACTGCTCGCCTGGAAAATCAATCCGGCCTTCTTCTGGTGGATGAGCCCCGTCTTCATCGGCCTCGTCGCCTCCATTCCCGTCTCGCTGCTGCTCAGCAAAGTCTCAGCCGGAACCGCCCTGCGCCGCATGAAACTCTTCATCACGCCGCAGGAAAGCAATCCGCCGGTCGAACTGGCGGAACTGAAAGTCAGCCTCGCAGTCTGCGATCAGCATGTACCTCCGCTCGAACCGCTGCGCAAAAACTACGGCTTCATGCAGGTCGTCATCGACCCTTATGTCAACGCCATCCACATCGCCCTGCTGCGCCGTCACAACAAGCGCCGCCTCGACAGCGCCTACTTCTCCGAGCTGCAGAACCGGGTAATTACGGAAGGGCCGGACGTATTGACCCGCCGCGAACAAATGGCTCTGCTCATGAACCCGGAATGCATGGCGTGGCTGCATGAGCAAATCTGGAAGCTTCCGTCGGAAAAACTCGCGGCATGGTGGACGATGGCGTTGCGGCAGTACAACGTCCTCGAAAGCAAACCGCAGACGGCGCTCTACCTATAAAAGCCCAACCAGAATCAACGCCAGCGCGGCCAGCGCTTCAAGCAGCGCAATGCGCGGAATATTCAGCTTCGGCGCAACGGCCTCCACCTTCTTGTGATTCCACAGCCCGAACGCCCCGTCCAGCAGCAGTAAAATCGCCGCCCATACTCTGATTGAATCCCAGTTCATCGATCCGATTATTCTATGGCGCAGGAACAAACTCAACGCCGGAAAGTGTCAGATCAACCGGAAGCGGCTTCTGCTCGTCGCCGAAACGAATCACCAGTTCGCTGACGCTTTCCAGCCCCGGGGTTCCAGGCATTGGAACCCGGATTTCTTTCTCCGCATCCGTCGGATCGAAGCGCGCGAAAATCTCGTTCTGAAAAACCGTCGGCCCGCCCGTCAGCGTGATGATTGTCTTCAACGGCTTCGCCGCGCGGTAACGGATCAACAGTGCGCCGTTTGACAGACTAACCGCCTTCGGCAGCTTCACCGTCACCGCGCCGTTACGCACCGCGTCGGCGCGCAGACGGAAACCGTTACGCCAGCGCAGCATTTCAATCGCGTCAGCCGCCGGGCTCCACGAGATCCACTGCACGCCTTCGGAGAGAAAATCAAACGGCGGCGATTCGCCGCCCTGTACTTTGGCGAGCGACGGAATCCCCTGCCACGTCAGATAGCGCTGCATGTTTTCTTCCGCCGAGCCGATGCCGCCGAGAATCAGCGCCAGCGTATGCGCCGTCGTCTGAAACTCGATCACCCTGTTCTGCGTCGTGTTGAAACCTTCCCACGGGCCGTGACCGGTGAAGAGCTTCCGGACATTTTTCCAATGCTTGGAAAGGAATAGCTCCACTGCGTCCGGCGAAACTTCGTAGGCGACGCCCAGTGTATAGAGCGACGGCGCGTCGGTGATGCGCGGCGCATCCGTCACCGCTACATCCGGAATGCCGATGCATCCGGTGTACTCCGTGCCGCTTCCGCTGTAGGCCTCGCTCAGGAAGCCGGGCAGTTTACGGCTGGTTGAAAAATCAAGATGGATCGCCACCGAGTTTTCGAGACTCTCCCGCCAGCCCGGCATGTCCAGCTCCTGCATAAACAGCGACAGCCCCAGCGACTGAAACGCCGAGCCTTCCCACGTCGTTGGCGTGTAGAGATCGCGTCCGTCCGCCATGCGGTACGGCTTGATCTTAAAGCCGCAGTTTTTCACCGCATCCGACGGGAAGCCGTAGCGCATCACCACAAAGCAGAGCGGACCGCGGAACTCGTTCATGAAATAATTCATCCGCCCGACGATCCAGTTGCCGTTGCTGTCCTCCCAGCCGGTAAAGCGGTCGTGCGTCGCGTTCCAGCCGAACGCGAACGTCCCCGACTCCGCGTCGTAGAGGTAGCGATACCCCTCTTCCTGATTCGCAATAAACTGTTCCAGCTGATCGCATAGTTCCGCTGCCAGCGGTTCATCGCGCAGCGTCGAATGACGCAGCGCGCCGATCGTCTTGGCCGCCGACGCCGTCAGGTTGGCGTTGTCGCCGAAAATAATCTGCACCACGCGCGTGTCGAGCACCCCCATAATCTTCGCGCAGGTATTGCTCTCCGCGAACGGCGCCAGCTCGCCGGTGAAAAACTTGTCGCCGTAATCCCCCTTGCGCGGAACCTTGGCGAACGAACCGTCCTGCTGAGGAAAAATCCAATGTTTGGAAACCAGCGCGTCCCAGATTTGATTCGCCTGCTCCGCGCCGAACGCATCCACAAACTTTTGTTTTTCCACCTCTTCGCTCAGCGGTCCGATCCGTCCCTCCGGCCCGAAGCCGAGAAAGTTGCCGAGCAGCCCCTTCGCGCTCACATTCGGATCGGTCTGATCGTGAAGCAGACTGGTGGTCATCTGTTGCAATTGATTCAGCGCCTCTTCGCCGGAAATGTACGGGTTATCGGCATAGCCCGCCGCGATATTCGCCAGCACTTCCAGCCGCTCGCCGATCGCGGTCAGCTGGGTGAAAGAACGGAGATACAGCGCCCTCTCCGAATCCTGGTTCCACCCTTCCACCGGATAGCCCGAGGCCGGATCGACCAGCCCATTCTCCGGCTTCAGGTAGCCAAGCGCATTCGCCAGCAGCATCTGCATGTGCTCATGCTCCGGAGCAACCAGAGGAAAACTGAAGGTGTCAGAAGAGGCTTGGAGTTTCGGAACATGCGCGCACCCGGCACCCAGCAGCACACCCAACCCCGCGGCAAAAAGAAATCGTTTCATGCGGGCTAGTCTATAGCACGCTTTCCGCCGGATTCACCTCAAATCAGCTGAGAGAGGGTTTAACCACGGATGGACACGGATTTACACGGATAAGAATCGCTCAAAAGGAAGTGGCAAACTCTTCCGCCGTCTTGTAGGCTCCGCCCCAACGCCAGCAGGTTAATGCATAAAAAAGAGGTATTGATATGAGTGATTTTCATGATTCAAGCAATGACCCATCCGTTTTGAACTCAAGAAATGAATATATCGCAGGACGATGGAAGCAATTGTATGAGTTGACGCATAAAGAGGCGGATGGTGTCAAAAAATTTCTGTTTCTTGTAAATTCAGGAGGTGCCGTGGCAATGCTTGGATTTATTGGTACGAATCAGCAAATCGCTCAAAATAGCTATGTTCGCCTTTCTCTTATTCTATTTTGCATCGGAATAGTTTTTGTCGGGGCATTGCATGCCCGAATACTTCATCGCCTTCATGGAATGCATGAAGCTTGGATGAAGAATTCGGGTCGTTACTGGAAACGGGAAATCAGCTATACAGACCTGATCAATGACGATGAAAAAAAGAGTTCATCGGATATTCCTGAGTTCACAATAGGTTATCTCGCGGTTGCTGCGTTTATCGCCGGATTAATTGCAGGAGGATTGGCTTTATTTACAGGAACCGGGATTTAACAGGCCGCCATGTTTTCCAAGGCACGGGGTCAGTCCCGTAATCTAGTAATTTCCAATGCTTGGAAACTTCTTGGCGTCTTTGCGGTCATAATTTCCAATGTTTGGAACCCATCCGCGTTCATCCGTGTCCATCCGTGGTTGATGTTTCCAATGTCTGGAAACGCGACGAGGACGTCGCGTCTACGTTTTCAACCTCTGTGCCTCAGTGTCCTCTGTGGTGAAAAACTCTCTACTGTTTGAACGGGCTTTTGGCGAGGTTGCGGCGCAGTTGGAATAAGATTTCGTGTTGATGATTTCCGAAGTCTTGGCTCCGTTTTGTCACGACAAAACTGTTCTTGTTTTCGCTATTTTATTCGTGACAAATACGATCCGCGGGAGCAGGCTGTCTGCGTATGAAGGGAACTCCATCCAGCCTGATTCCGTTTGAGGAACAGATTCGAAATCTGCGAGAAAGCGGCGTTTCTCTGCGTAAAATTGCGGAAACACTGAGCCGGGAGCACGGTTTAAATGTTACCTACAACGCTGTTTTTTCGTTTTTAAAAACCCGTGACAAGGCGAAGCGCCCCGCCCTGTTTTACGGAAACCTGCCCGCCGATATCCGCGAGTCGCTGATTAAGCAGTTCACCGCGCTCTGGACCCATGATTCGACCGGCATTGAAGGCAATACGCTGACGCTCGGGGAAACCGTCAAGGTTCTGGAACTGGGTCTGACGATCAGCGGCAAGCCGCTGAAAGATCATGA